>NZ_JANFZX010000069.1:0-12522 GCF_024461615.1 Anaerotruncus sp. DFI.9.16 | reverse complement strand
CCCCCCCCCCCCCCCCCCCCCCCCCCCCCCCCCCCCCCCCCCCCCCCCCCCGTTTTGGTCGGTTTATCCCTCCAGCAGGCGCCCGTCCCGCCAGAGGTAGCGGTCGGCGTAGACGCCCTCCCCGGCGCGCACACACAGGAGGACCGCCAGTCCCTCCCCGGACGGGGTGACGCTCACGGCGATCAGCTCCGCCCGCCCCCTGCGTTCCTCCGTGCGGGCGAGCGCGCGCCTCACCGGCTCGGGGATCTCGTCCGGAAGAGGCGCGGACGGGGCGGGCGGAAGCGGGACTGCGGGTTCGGAGGCCGCGGCGCCGCACCCGGCGGCGAAGAGCATCGCCGCCAGGAACAGGCCCGCCGCGATCCGACCGGATCTCCCCATATCCCCCACCTCAACAATCACGCAAAGTATAATCGTATTATAACGCATCATAATTATAAATACAAGTACTTTAGGATTTATAATGAGTGTTCTTTGCCGCGCTTTTCATTATCCTTTTATTATAGGCGCGTCCGGGCACGGGGCGCGCAGGGAGGGAAGCGGAAACAAATGTATGTGGATTACAGCCTGCTCGGCAGGCGGATCGCCTATCTGCGCCGCCGCAAGGGCCTGACGCAGGAACAGCTCGCGGAGCGCGCGGACGTCACCAACAACTACATCTCGCACATCGAGAACTGCCGTTCGATCCCCAGCCTCGAAACGGTCGTCAAGCTGTGCGGCGCGCTGGGCGTGACGCCCGACGAGCTTCTGCTCGGCACGAGCACGCACGAGCAGAACTACCTGAACAGCGACATCCTGCGCAAGCTGGAGGGCTGCACCCCCGCCGAACGCCGCCTGGTAGACGGCTTCATCGACCTGCTGGTCGACCAGCGGGAGGCCTGACCCGGGGCCGTCCGCCGCGGCGGCGCGCGCGTGTAACATGAAAAAGGCCCGCGCAGAGCGCGGGCCTTTTTTCATTCGTCAGCGGTCGACGTGCAGCTTTCCGTCCCGGAAGTAGTAGTCCACCCCGTCGAGCGTCGTGGTATAGGTGTTGTCGAGCGCCTCCTTGCGCAGGATGCGGGTCGGGGCGCAGACCGCGACCGAATTCGCGGGCATGTCCTCGTAGACCACCGCGTTGGCGCCGATCCGGCAGTTGTCCCCGACGGTGATCCCCCCGACGATCTTGGCGCCCGCGCCGATATAGACGTTGTCGCCGATCGTGGGCGCGCCGGGGCACTTGCTGCCGGGCAGGGTGTTGGAGCCGATCGTCACCTGCTGGAAGATGACCACGTCCCGCCCGAGCTTCGCGCCGTTGGAAATGAAAATCCCCTGCACGCCGTGCGGGAAGCAGGGCGTCCCGCCAAATTCGCTGTCGAGCCCCACAAAGCTGCCCCGCCGCAGGAAATAGTTCCCGTAGGTGAGCTTCATCAGCTTGCCGGGGCGCTTTTGCAGGCGCGCCTTGAGCCCCCAGATCGACTTGTAGCGCAGCATCGCATACGCCTCGAGAAAGGGGCGCAGGATGGAAAAAATCAGGTCCTTCAAAGGGATGTCCTCCTTTAAAAAACGGCCCTCAGACGAGGGCCGTTTTGCCGGTGTCCGCTAGGAGATCTTCTTGGCCATGACGACGAACCGCTGGTTGTCGCCCGCGCCGAGCACCCGCGTGCAGGTGGAGAGGGTGATGATCTTGTCGTTCGGGCCGACCGTGACGTCGAAGTCGTGGATGCTCTTGGCCTTGGCGGTCGAGATGATCTGGTTGACGACCGCGCCGTCCGCGTAGTTGTAGCCGAAGCTCAGGTCGGTGTAGAAGACGGTGAACACCTGGTAGAGGTGGTCGCCGCCGAGCGTGGCGACGCGGATGTAGGGATTCGCCTTGGCGAATTCGGCGTTGTCGTAGGCGGCGAGCTGGGCGAACATCACGTCGCCCGGATTGCCGATGCGCACCGGCCGCCAGCAGTTGGTCCAGTTGTGCCCGTAGAGCACGCAGTTGCGCGAGGTGATCTCGCCGTTCGCGTCAAATTTGGTGTCGCCGTCCGCCCAGATGACGCCGTTGCGGCTCGCCTCTTTATAGTAGCCGCGGCTGGTGTAGAAATTGGTGTTCGCGTTGTAGACGAGCGGGTAGCTGATGTTGGTGTTCGCAATGGTGATCCAGCCGAACACGTCGGGGTTGACCGCCTTCCACCCGGCGATGTCCCCGGCGGCGGGAGGCGTAAAGGTCGCGCCCTCCTCCTTCTCGTAGGTTTCGGCGCGGGATTTGAGCAGGCGGGAGAGCTGCACCGCCGTCACCGGCTCATAACGGGTCGCGCCGGCGAGCGCGTCCACCTCCGGCTGGCTGCTTTCCGCCGGTTCCGCAGGCGCGGATACAGGCTCCGCCTCGGAGACGGGCTGCTGCGGCTGCGAGGCCTGCTCCTCCTGCGCGGAGGAGCTCGGGGAGACGGGCTCCCTGCGGGTGAGGTCCATGCCGGAGACCGCCGAGACGAGCCCCCAGCCTCCGGCCGCCACCGCCAGCACGATCACCGCGAGGGACGCGCGGCTGCGCAGCACGCGGGGGATGCTCCGGTTGTTGGTGTACCAGTCAAGGAAGTCGCACACGGCCGACTTAACGCCCACGCAGAAATAGTAGACCCCGCGCAGGAACTTTTTGAGCAGATTCATAGAAAACCCTCTTTATCCTCTTTATCATTCTCCCGGCGGCCCCGCCGCCCCAAACAGTCCAGTTACAATTTCAAATTATAGCACATTCCAGTCGGATTGTGGAGAGGAAATTTTATAAAACTCCCGGATGCCGCCGAAAAAGCGGGCCGCCGCTCGGCGGCCCGCCCCCGCCGGGGGCTCCGGCCTATTTGACCTTGGTGCCGGGGTAGTAGTGCTTCAGGATGTCGAGGTAGTCCCAGCCCTCCTCGGCGGCGTAGAGGTTGGCGCCCGTCTGGCTCATGCCGACCCCGTGACCGTAGCCGTAGGTCGTGAAGGTGAACTCGTCGCGGCGGGAGGAATAATCGATCTCGAAGGCGGCGGAGCGCAGGCCGAGCACATTTTCCCGCAGGACCCTGCCGGTCACCGTCTTCCTGCCCACCCGCACCGACTTGACGTACATGCCGCCCTCGGTGTAATCCTCGATGTCGAACCAGTCGTCCGGGTCGTCGCTGAAGTCGTAGAGGTCGATCTTGAGGGCGCTCTTCACCTTTTTGGCGACGGCGTCCGCGCTCAGCTTGACGCTGACCTCATAGTTCCTGGCCATCTCGTCGATCTCACTGTCGACCGACACGAGGTAGGGGTAGCTGCCGCCCCACACGTCCTCCGAGGCGATGGTCACGCCCGCCGAGGTCGCGTAGAAGGGGGTGAAGGCGAGCTTGTTCTTGTAGTAGACCGCCTCGCCCGCGACCTCCTCGACCGCGTCGTACACCTCGTCGCTCGGCGTCTTGGTGCCGAGGTAGGGGGTGATGCCGCTCTTGTTCTGCTGCTTGATGAAGGTGTAGGCGGCGACCGCCTGCGCCTTGATCGCCTCCTCCTCGAAGCCCGCGCCCATCTCGTTCATGACGACCCGCGCGACGATGTCCGTCGCGCGCCCGGTCGTCTTTTTGCCTCCCGTCACGATCGTGAGCTTGTCGTTGGCGGAGCTGCGCACCGTCGCGGCCGCGACCTGCGTCTCCCCTTCGCCGCCCTCGTCGCCGCCGCCCGTCTCCTCGACCGGCTGGCTGCTCTCGGGGGTGGGCTCGGGTTCCGGCTCCGGCTCCGGCTTCGGCTCGCTGGGCGGCGGCGCCTCGGAGGAGGCCGCCGTCTCGCTCGAGGCGGGCGGGGGCGGGGGCGTTTCACTGCTCGCCGGGGGCGGCGCGGCCTCGCTCGACGCGGGCGGCGTCACCGTGCTCGTCGTGCTGCTGCTCGACGAGGCGGACTCCTTCTCCTTGTCGCGCGCGATGCTCTCCGCCTCGTCGGCGTACTGCTCCGCCTTTTCAAATTCCTTCTTGGCCGAATTGGCCGCCGCCAGCGCGTCCTGGTACGCCTGCTTGGTCACGCCGGACGGATGCTTCTCGTAGATCTCCCGCGCGAGGTCGGACGCGTCGAGCGCGTCGTAATAGGCCTGCTTCGCGCGGTCCATCGCCTGCGCCGCCTTGTCCGCCGCGCCGCGCGCCTCGGAGGCGCCCGCCGAGCCGCGCCCGGCCCTGTCGAGGTAGTTCTGCGCCTCATCGCGCGCCTCGCGCGCCTTTTTCAGCGCGTACTGCGCGTCGTCGGCGTAGCCGAGCGCCCGATCGTCGAACTCCGTCTGCGCGGCGCTCTGCGAGGAGGACGGGGACGCCGCGGCGGAGGAACCGCCCGCCGCGCCCGACGCGCCGGCGCTGGCCGCCGCGGAAGCGCCCGGCAGCTCGGGCACGAGTCCCGCCGCCGACTCGGTCTTGGCGTTCTTGACCGCCTCGGCGGTCGCCTGACCGCCCGCGAAGCCCGCGGGCAGTCTGACGTTCTGGTTGACGCTGTAGGTGATGTCGCTGCCGTCCGCCTTCTCCCCGTCGCGCACCCGGCGCCCGACCACGACGGTGCGCACATGCGCGTCGTCCGAGACGGGCCCGAACTCGTAGGAGCAGGTGGAGAGCATGAGGAACTTGTCGCCGAACTGGACGTCGACGTTGGAATTGTAGTAGGAGCGGCTGGTGATCTCGTCGACGAAGGTGTTGAAGGTGGCCTGGTCGCCGAGGTCCAGGTAGGTGTTGTAGTAGAAGATCGGGCCGTAGGCCTCCTTGGCGTTGGTGATGAAGACGGCCATGATCTTATAGTCGTTGTCCCGGTAGACGTCGTCGAACGAGATGACCGGGTGCTCCCGCAGGTACTCGATGCCCGCCGTGGGGTTGGCGAAATCCTTGGTGCCGCTCGCGCCCTTGTACTTCATCAGCTCGCCGAACATCTGCCCGTCGGTCATGTTGTGGCCGTAGATGATGTAGTTGTCGCTCTGCGGCTCCATCGAGTCGTTCGCCTCGAGCCAGGGGATGCCGTATTTGTTGTCCTTGCGGTAGAAGTCGCGGCGCAGGTAGTAGCTGTTGTCGATATAGTGCACCACCGGGTAGTTGACCTGGGTGCCGTCGATCGAAAGCCAGCCCGCCACGTCCTCGTTGATCTGGTAGAGGTTGGCGAACTTCTTCTGGTATCCGGCGGGATAGCCGTCGGGCACCTCAATATTGCCGTCGTCCTCGATGCCGAGCGCGGCGCTGTACGCCTTGGCGATCTCCTCGTTCTGGCTGCGGTTTTTGGCCGAGCCGCCGTAGAAGCTGACGAGGTAGGCCGCCGAGCCGATGAAGACGCAGACCGCCACGATGAGGATGAGCTTGCGCACCACGTCGGCGGGGGCGTCCCCTCTGGCCGGGAAGACCGCCGCAAGAAAGCCGCGTTTCTTCTTCTGCGCGCCGGGGCCCTCCCCCTTCGCGCCGGCCGCGGCCGGCGCGGGCAGCCTGCCCGCCGCCGCGTCCTTCAGCGGCGCCCCGCCCGGGAGCCTTCCCGGCAGGGCGGTTATGTACAGCCGCACGAGGTCGAGCGCGGCCAGGCAGGCGGCGTAGCGGATCGCCTCGGGCGGGGTGTCCTTGGGGAGCGAAAGGCTCCTCGTCCAGACCTCCTTCGCGTCGCAGAGGGCGATGTGGACGGTGCCCGTCCGCTTCGCGTCCTCGCCGCGTCCGCCGGCGTTTCCGGTGACCGCGAGCCCGAGGGCGGATTTTCCCTTCTCCATCGCGCCCTGCGCCATGGCGGCGGCCGCCTGCGGGCTTACGGGGCCGTATTTCTTGAGGAGCTTGGCGGACACGCCGAGGGAATCCTGCTTGATGCGGTCGGAGTAGGCGGAGACGCCGTAGGCGACCGTCCCCGCGCCGCCGGGCGCGGCGGAGAGCAGCTCCCCGAGCGACCCGCCGGTGCACGCCTCACCAAGGCTGACGGTGAGCTTCGCCCCGGCCAGCAGTCCGGCCGCGACCTGCGGGAGGGGCCCGCAGTCGACGCCGAAGACCGCCTCCCCGAGGCGCTTTTCGATCTCCTTCACGACGGGCGCGCAGATGGCCGAGGCCTGCGCCTTGTCGGCGGCGCGCGCCGTGACGCGCACCTGGAATTCGCCCCGCCGGGGATAGACGGCGACGGCCGGGTTCTGCGAGCGCAGGATGGGGCCGAGCTTTTCGCGCATCTCCTTTTCATCGGGGCCGTAGACGCCCACCGTGCGGGTCACGACGGCGGCGTCGGAAAACTTCGCCAGATAGGGCATGACGCTGTGCTGGAACATCGGGACGAACTCCCGCGGGTCCTCGGGCACCATCAGCAGAAACTGGTTGCCCGCCGACAGCGCGCAGCCGGGGGTGACCCCGCGCACGCCGGGGAAGACCACCGACTGCTCGGGCATCATCGCGAGTCTGGCGACCTGCTGGGGCATCTGCCGCCCGGCGCGCTCATAGGCCTCCTTCATCCGCTTGAGGCTCGGCTCGTGCATGACGAGGCGGCGGGAGAGCCCCTCGCAGACGGTCTCCTTGGCAATGCCGTCCGGCCCGGGGCCGAGCCCGCCCATCAGGATGACCACGTCGCTGCGCCCGAGCGCGCGCGCGATCGCCGCGCGCAGGCTCTGCACGCTGGTCCCCACGGCGGCGGAAGCCCCCACCTCGATCCCGCAGGTCCCGAGTTCCTTTTCGAGTAACCGGGTGTTTGCCGCCAGCGCGCCGTCCTCGGCAAGGGCGGCGCCGACGCCGATAATCTCAGCGATCAAGCAAAACCCTCCTTCTTCTTGGTGTGCGGCGTTTTAGCCGATCGTTTCCATCCGCGTGTTTTCCGTCGCACACGCGAGCATCGCCTCCGCGTCCAGGCGGCTCTCCGCCTCCAGAACGTAGCCGAGGCGGGGTTTTGTCTTGGGATGCCGGGGGGTGAAGACGGTGCAGCAGTCCTCGTAGGGCAAGATCGAGGTCTCGAACGTGTCGATCTTGTTGGCGATCCGCACGATCTCGTCCTTGTCCATGCCGATCACCGGGCGCAGCACCGGCAGGTCGCTCGCCACATCGGTGCAGGCGAGCGCGTCGAGCGTCTGGCTGGCCACCTGCGCGAGGCTCTCCCCCGTGATGAGCGCGCCGCAGCCGTTTTCATGCGCGATCCGCGCGGCGATCTTCATCATCATCCGCCGCATCACGACGGTGAAGATGTCCTCGGGGCAGTTGTCCCGGATGGCCTCCTGGATCTCGGTGAAGGGCACGACCGCCAGCCGCACCCGCCCGCACCAGGCGGACATCTTTTTGCAGAGGGTGCGCACCTTTTCGAGCGCGAATTCGCTCGTGTAGGGCGGGCTCACGAAGTGCACCGCCATGACCTCCAGCCCGCGCTTGGCCATCATCCAGCCCGCCACCGGGCTGTCGATGCCGCCGGAAATGAGCAGCATCGCCCGCCCGCTCGTGCCGACCGGGAGTCCTCCCGCGCCGTGGAGCTGGTCGGTGTGCAGGTAGGCCGCCACCTCGCGGATCTCCACGTAGACGGTCACGTCGGGGTGGTGCACGTCCACCGTGAGGCGGGGGTACGCCTCGAGCAGCGCGGCCCCCATCTCCATGCAGATTTCGGGCGACTTCATCGGGAAGGTCTTGTCCGACCGCTTGGCCTCCACCTTGAAGGTCCGCGCTCCCTCGAGCGCGTCCCGCAGGTATCCGGGGGCCGCCGCGCGGATCTTTTCAAAGTCCTTTTCGACGATCGCCGCGCGGGTGAGCGCCGCCACGCCGAAGACCCGCGAAAGCCGGTCGACCGCCTCGTCGATGTCAATCTCCTCGTTTTCCGGCTCGACGTAGATCGTCGACTGGGCGCTGCGGATTTTAAAATTCCCGAGCGTCTCCAGCCTGCGCCGGCAGTTTTTCATGAGCACTTCCTCAAAGGTGCGGCGGTTGAGGCCCTTGAGCGCCAGCTCGCCGCATTTGAGCAGTATCAGTTCCTTCATTCGTTTCCCTGTCCCATCCTGTTATTTGTGCGCCACCCTGGCGATTCCTTCGCGGAGGGCCGAAACCAGCATGTCCAGCTCCTCCTCGCTTGTCCCGTAGATGAAGCTCGCGCGCAGCGCGCCGTCCACCACCGGGGCGGGCAGCCCCATCGACAAAAGCACGGGGCTCGTCGCCCCCTTCGAGCAGGCCGACCCGCTCGAAACAAAGACTCCCCGGCTCTCGAGGAAGTGGAGCATCGTCTCCGAGCGGTAGCCGGGCACGGAAAAATTCACAATGTAGGGAGAGCCGTCCGCCGGGGAGATCAGCCGCACCCCGCTCATTTCCGAAAGCTGTTTCCGCAGGCGGTCCCGCAGGGCTTCGGCGCGCGCGAAATTCTGCTGCACCTTCCCGTTAAGCGCGTCACACGCCGCGCCGAACCCGGCGATGGCCGGGAGGTTCTCGGTGCCCGAGCGCAGCCCCCGCTCCTGCCCGCCGCCGCAGATCTGCGGCAGGACACGCACGCCGCGGCGAATATAAAGGGCCCCGGACCCCTTGGGTCCGCAGATTTTATGCCCGCTCACGCTCATCAGGTCGATCTCCATGCGGGAGACGCGCAGCGGCAGCTTGCCAAACGCCTGCACCCCGTCGCAGTGGATGAGCGTCTCGGGGTTTTTGCGGCGGATGCGCTTCGCGGCCTCCGCCACCGGGAAGACCGCGCCCGTCTCGTTGTTGACGAGCATCATGCTGACGAGCGCCGTGCGTTCGTCGACCGCGTCGGCGAACGCCTCGGCGTCGAGCTTCCCATCCGGGCCGGGCTTCACGCACGCGACCTCCCAGCCCTCCGACTCGAGCCGCCGCATTGCCTCCGAGACGGAGGAGTGCTCCGCCGCCGTCGTGACGAGCTTTTTCCCGCGCCGCGCGCGCGCCGCCGCGCCGCCGAAGACCGCGAGGTTGTTGGCCTCGCTGCCCCCCGAGGTGAAGGTCACGCACTCGGCCTGACACCCCAGCAACGCCGCGACCGCCTCCCGCGCCGCGGCCATCTCCCGCGCCGCGGCTGCCCCCATCGCGTGCAGGGAGGAGGGATTCCCAAAGCAGTCCCGCATCATCCGCGCCGCCGCTTCCACCGCCGCCGGACAGGCGCGCGTGGTCGCCGCGTTATCCAGATATGCCGTTTTTTCTTCCATCAATCCCCTGCTCCCATCTCTGCCAAGGCGTATACCGCCCTATTATCCGTTTTAGTATAGCGCAATCCCGCTTTTTTTTCAACGAATGTCCACCAAAATTCTCATATTTTCAATATTTGTTCACAAAATAACAGGGTGTATATCCGAATTTCAACAATTTTTCCGGGAGGTACCTTCATGAACGTCGCCCTCTCCAAACGAGCCCTCATCCGCATCATTAGCTTTTTGGCCGCCGTCCTGCTGGTGGCCGCCGGCATCGCCGTGCAGCAGCACGCCGCCGCGCGCGACTACCGCCTCCAGCTCGAGAACACCTATGCCCGCGCGCTCGGCGAGCTGTCGAGCTATCTCGCCAACATCTCCGCCGACCTGGAAAAGGGCCAGTATGTCGGCACCCCCACGCAGCTTTCCCAGATGTCCGCGCGCATCTGGCGGGAGAGCGGCGGCGCGAAATCCGCCCTCTCCTCCCTGCCGGTGAGCGACCTGCACATGGACAACACCTATAAGTTCCTGTCGCAGGTGGGCGATTACGCGATGGCGCTCTCCAAAAAGGTGGCGGCCGGCGCGCAGCTCTCCGAGGAGGACCGGCAGAACGCGGAGGCGCTGCGCGAATACGCCGCCAAGCTCAACGACTATGTCGGCGGGGTCGAGCGGCAGGTGCGGGACGGCCGCATCGACGTGACCGCCCTGCGCACCGCGCGACATGACGGCGGCGACGACACCGAGGGCACCCGGCCCGCGGGCGTATCCGCCGGGTTCGAGGACGTGGAGCAGACGATGACCGGATATCCCACCCTCATCTATGACGGGCCCTTCTCCGACCACCTGCTCACCCGGCGGCCCCGCCTCACCTATGGGCGCCCGACCGTCACCCCCGACGCGGCGCAGCAGGCCGCGGCTTCGGCCGCCCGCCTCAACCCCGGGGACCTCGCCCGCGCGGACGACGAAAATTCCAACATGCCATCCTACACCTTCAAGGCGGAAAACCTGAGCATCGGCGTGACCAAGGCGGGCGGGCTCGTCACCTACCTGATCAACGGCCGCGAAATCGGCGAGGAACGCCTGCGCAACGACGCGATCTTCCGTTTCGCGGAGGACTACCTCGTCTCGCTCGGCTATGAGGACATGCGCGCCACCTACTATGAGAAGGCGGACGGCGTCTGCACGATCAACTACGCCGCGACGAGCGGCAACGTCATCCTCTACACCGACCTCATCAAGGTCGGCGTCGCGCTCGACGACGGCAGCATCGTCTTTTACGATGCGCGCGGCTATATCAACAACCACCGCGACCGCACCCTGGGCGAGCCCGCCATCACCGCCGAGGAGGCCCTCCAGTCGGTGAGTCCCTCGCTGACCGTGCTCTCCGAGCGGCTTGCGCTCATCCCCACCAGCGGACAGAACGAGGTGCTCACCTATGAGTTCCAGGCCAAAGCGGGCGAAGGCGAGGGCGCGCAGAAGGTGCTCGTCTATGTCAACGCCTCCACCGGCGCCGAGGAACAGATTCTGCTGCTTCTGGAGACGTCCGAGGGAACGATGACGAAATAACCCGGGGGAACTTTCGAAAAAGTTCCCCACCCCTTCAACGCTTTTGGTTCAGGCGCGCCCCCGGCGCACCCACGCCCGCCGTTCGTGGAACTTCGTCCCCAAACCAAACGTTTTGCCAGCTTTTCCAAAAGCTGCGGGACCGCGGGGCAGCGCCCCGCACCGCGCCCGCAGGCGCGGAACGCTCCGATCCTCCGGGCGCATTTTCTTTGCTTCTTTCTTTTGCAAGAGAAAAGAAAGAAGCCTCCCGCGCGGCGGGCGGAAAACCGTGCGGCGGGACCGCACGCGCGCGCTTCGCGCGCGGACGCGCCGGAGGCGCGTCGTTTTCCGCCAAGCCCGCGGGAGCGCCGCGCCCCGCCAAAAAGCCCCGGACGGAATGATTCCGTCCGGGGCTTTTTCTAGTGCATCTGGGCCGGCACCAAGGCCATCAGAAAGCAGAGTGCCAAAAAGACGTCCACCGGCCACGACCGCAAGAGCCTGCGGAAGCCGAACGGCTTCGACTCGGGGCATTTCGGCGGGAACACGGGCCGGCGCTTGAGGTAGCGCACCACCAGATAGCCGACGCACACGAGGCCAAAGATTACAAAAAATCCGTTTGCGGCGGCCACCGCCACCTCGCTCGGCAGCTCGACCGCCGTGTTGATGAGCATGGCAAAGGTGTTATAGAACATGTGGATCATCACGGTGGGCAGGACGGAGCCGGCCCGCTGGGCGATGACCGCAAGGAGGATGCCCATAAAGAAGGTGCCGACTCCCTGCGTCAGGTTGCCGTGCGTGAAGGCAAAGAGCATCGCGGAGGCGAAGATGGCGAACCGCGGGCCATACCGCGTGAAGGTGCGCAGCAGCAGTCCCCGGAAGAGAAGCTCCTCCAGCATCGGGGCCAGAACGGAAACCGCCAGCAGCATGAGCACGCAGCCGGGCAGGTCGAAGGGCAGGGTGAGCTCGGGCGACCAGAGCTCGATGCCGGCCGCCGAAAGCAGAGCCTCGATGGCCACGGCCAGGTAGCCGCTCGCGAAGCTGGCGCCGACCATCATGAGAAAGCCGGGGCCCACCCACTTTTCGAGGTGGTGCTCCCCCGTGAAGAGGCTCTTCAGCGGGATGCCGACCATGCGCGAAAGAAGCAGGATGGGCGGCAGGTCCCCCACCACGGTGGAGACCACCAGCGTGACCGGCATGAAGAGCTCCTGCGGGAGGGAGGCGAAAAGCATCAGAAGGGCGATCAGCACGCCCGCCACCAGCTGCATGCCGAGCAGGAGAAGCAGGGAAAGCCCGCACCACAGGTAATCGCGGCGGGCGGCCTGGATTTCCACCCGCTTAGTCCTCGGTATAGGTGACCTTTGCCATCCGCTGGACCTTCTTGGGCCGGTCGGAATAGTCGGTCGGGACAGCGGCGATCTCATCCACGACGTCCATGCCCTCGATCACCTTGCCGAACGCGGCGTACTGCCCGTCGAGGTGGGGCGCGTCGGCGTGCATGATGAAGAACTGGGAGCCCGCCGAATTCGGGTTGCCCGAACGCGCCATCGAAAGGACGCCGCGGGTGTGCTTGAGGTCGTTCTTTACGCCGTTGGCGGCGAATTCGCCCTTGATCGTATGGCCGGGACCGCCCATGCCGGTGCCCTGCGGGCAGCCGCCCTGGATCATGAAGCCGGGGATGACGCGGTGGAAGATGAGCCCGTCATAAAAGCCGTCCTTGACAAGGTTCACGAAGTTCTCCACCGTGGCGGGCGCCACGTCGGGGTAGAGCTCGATTTTGATCTCCTTGCCGTTTTCCATCTGAATCGTAACCATAATGACCTCCATCAAAGCCGGGGCTGGCCCGGATATTCTTACTATCCTGTTCAGTTTACTACATCCGCGCACCGCACGCAAGCCCCTTCCTCCGCGCGGAAAGAAAGAGGACCGGCGGACGCGTCGCGTCC
>NZ_JANFZX010000068.1:0-12647 GCF_024461615.1 Anaerotruncus sp. DFI.9.16 | reverse complement strand
TCCGCACAAGAAATGGGGCCGCCCGCCGGGGCGGGACCCGGCAACTCCGCCGCTCGATGAGCGGTATGCCTAAGAACCGCTGTCGGTCGTCGGTCGACTACCGACAAACTCCGCCGCTCACTGAGCGGCATACCCAAGGGAGGCCCGCCAATGGAACGGCTGAAAAAGATCATGGTGCAAGCGGGCGTCGACCAGTGGGGCGTCTGCCGGTTTGCGGATGTGCTGCCGCTGTTGGAGGTGCGCGCCAAACGCCGCCTGCCCGAGAGGGCAAAAAGCATTATAGTTATACTATTTGGATATTATGTTGGAGAATATCCAAATAGAAATATATCGCGCTACGCGCTTATGGATGATTACCATACGATTATCCGGGCAACGCTGGAAGAGCTGGCAAAGGAACTGCAAAGTATGTATAATAGAGATATATTTATACCATTTGTAGACAGTTCGCCGGTGGCGGAAGTGCGCGCCGCCAGCCTCGCGGGGCTGGGGGATATCGGCATGAACGGCCAACTGTTGAATGAAACCTACGGAAGCTATTGCTTTATCGGCGAAATCGTCACGACGGCGGATTTTCCGGCCGCGGGACGTAAAGCAAAAACCCTTTGCACCCACTGCGGCCGGTGCGCCGCGGCCTGCCCGACGGGCGCGCTGTCCCATGAGGGCTTCGAGCGGGAAAAATGCCGCTCCCATATCACCCAGAAAAAGGGGGAGCTGACCGAATGGGAGCGGGAACAGATCCGGGCGGGCGGCTTCGTGTGGGGGTGCGACCTGTGCACCGACGCCTGCCCGGTCAACCGGAACGCGCGGAGAAGCCCTGTCGCGGCGTTTCAACGGGATATCGCGCCGGTCGTCGGGGAAGATAATCTTGGAAAACTCTGCGAGAGCAAGGCTTACGGCTGGCGCGGGGAAGCGGTGCTGCGGCGCAACCTGCGGATTCTGCGCGGGGAGGAATGACGGCGCCGGGAAAATATGCTATAATAAGCGCGGATCATTGGCGCCGGCGTCCGGCCTGAGCGGACGCCAACAAGACAGAGGCCCGTGGGGGCCGTGGAAGGGACCGATGGAAGTGGAGATTTTAACGCCTGAACAGTATGGGGAGATGGAGGAATTCGTCTCGCGCCATCCGCAGGGGGGCTTTACCCAGAGCGTCAACTGGCAGAAGGTCAAGAACAACTGGGGGTATGAGGCGGTCGTCTCGCGCGGGGAGGACGGAGAGATCAAGGGCGCCGTATCGGTGCTCATCCAGAAGATCCCGCTTGTTGGGACCGCGTTTTTATATGCGCCGCGCGGGCCGGTCTGCGACCTGCACGACAAGGAGGTGCTCGCCGATTTGAAGGCGGGCGTCGACGTGCTGGCGAAGAAATATAACGCCCACACCTTTAAGATGGACCCCGACGTGCTGATGAGCGACACCGATTTCTTGGCGATCGCGAAGAGCATGGGCTTTACGCAGCAGTACGGCCCCGACGGGTTTGAGGGCATCCAGGCCCGGTTCAACTACCGGCTCTATCTCATGGGGCGCACCGAGGAGGAGCTGCTCGCGAACCTGACGCAGGGCACCCGCCGCAAGGTGCGCATCGCCATGCGCAACGGGGTGGAGGTGCGTCCGGTGGGGCCGGAATACCTCGACGAGTTTGTGCGCATCATGCGGGTGACGGGGGAGCGGGACGGCTTCAACGTGCGCCCGAAGGCGTATTTCGAGCGGATGCTCGAGGCGCTGGGGGAGCACGTGCGCCTCTACATGGGATTCTACGAAAACGCGCCCGTCTGCGGCGCCATCACCACCAATTACGCGGGCAAATGCTGCTATGTCTACGGCGCGTCCGACAACGTCCACCGCGACGTGATGCCCAACTACCTCATGCAGTGGGAAATGATCAAATGGGCGGTGGAAACGGGCTGCGAGGTCTACGACTTCCAGGGGGTCTCGGGGAATCTGGAGGAGGGAAGCCACATGTACGGGCTCTACCAGTTCAAGCGCGGCTTCAACGGCCGGCTTGACGAGCTGGCCGGGGAGTTCGACTACGTGTACCGTCCGGTCAAGGCGCGGATGGTCGACCAGGCGATCGCGCTGAACGGCGCGCTCGGACACCTCAAGAGGAAACTGAAGCACGAATGAAAACGCCGCTGCACGACGCCGTAAGGGATTACATCGAAAAGGACATGTCCCGTTTCCACATGCCCGGGCACAAGGGTGCGGGGACGGACGAATTTGCCGCGCTGCTGCCCTGGGACATCACCGAGGTGGAGGGCGCGGACAGCCTCTACCACGCGGAGGGGCCGCTTTTGGCGCTCGAGGAGCAGTTCGCGCGCCTCTACGGGACCCGGAGGACGCTGCTCTGCGCGGGCGGCGCGACGCTGTGCATCCAGACGATGCTCGCGCTCGCCTGCGGGACGGGCGCCGCCGTGGTCATGGGCCGCAACCTCCACCGCGCCGCGATCAACGCGGCGGCTCTGCTCGATCTCACCCCCGTGTGGGTCTATCCCGAGCGGGACGCGGGGGAGTGGTTCACCGGACGGTATTCCCCGGCCGCGGTCGCCGCCGCGCTCGACGAAGCCCCGGCGGCGAAGGCGGTCTATCTCACCTCGCCCGACTATTTCGGCGTACTCAGCGATCTTTCGGGGATCGCGGAGGTCTGCCGCGCCCACGGGGTGCCGCTGCTCGTCGACAACGCGCACGGCGCGCACCTCAAGTTCCTGCCGGAACGGTACGGGAAGCCCCATCCCGCCGACTGCGGAGCGGCGCTCTGCTGTGACAGTCTGCACAAGACGATGCCCGCCATGACGGGCGGCGCGCTGCTGCACATCTGCGACGAGCGGTACGCCCCGGACGCCAAGCGCCTGATGTCGATGTTCGGCTCGACCAGCCCGAGCTACCCGATCCTGCTCTCCTGCGAGCGGGCCGCCGCCTACGCCGGGGAGGGCGCGGCCGAAGGCTTTGAGCGCGTCTCGCGCGCCTTCGACCGCGCGCGGCTGCTCGCGCTCCAAAAGGGGTTCGCGCCCCCGCAGGGGGCGGCCGACCCCGCCAAGCTCTCGCTCGGCTTTGCCGCGCGCGGCATGAACGCGGCGGGATTCGGCGCGTGGCTGCGCGGGTTCTCCATCGAGCCGGAATATATCGGCGGCGCGGCGGGCGTTTTGATGGCGACGGGCTTCAACCGCGCCGAGGATTTCACGCGGCTGGAAACCGCCCTGGGGGCGCTCCCGCCCTCCGGCGCGTCCGCCCCCGCCCCGCCGCCCCCGCTCCCCCGGCTGGAGCAGGCGCTGTCGGTGCGCGAGGCGGCCTTTTCCACGCAGGAGCGCGTTTCGGTGGAAAACGCCGCAGGCCGCGTCGCCGCCGGAGAGGTTTCCCCCTGCCCGCCCGGCATCCCCATCGTCATGCCCGGCGAGCGCATCGACGGCGCCGCCGTGGAGACGCTGAGGGGCTACGGGGTGACGGAGGTTTCAGTGGTGTCCCGGGGAAACTTTTGAAAAAGTTTCCCCGGACCCCTTCAAAACTTTTGGTTCAGGCGCGGCGCTTTCCTCCGCCGTCCGCTCGCGCCGTGTTGTAAATCCAAACGTTTTTGCCGGCTTTTTTCAAAAAGCCGCGGGTGAGCCGCCGGACGCTGTCCGGTGGCGAGGGCGGAGCCCTTTGCCCGGGCCCGCGGGCCCTGCTTCAGGCGTATTTTCTTTGCTTCTTTCTTTTACAAGAGAAAAGAAAGAAGGAAACCGGGCGGAAAGCCCCGGATTTAACAGGTTCTTTTTGCCGCCGCGCAAAAAAAGATGGAATTTTGACAGCCGCTATGGTAAAATAAAATTGCACAAAGGCGTGCGCTGGTCCAAAATGTGAAGGGAATCAGGAGGGTGACTTATGAAGCTGATATTTGCGATCGTATCGAACGACGACAGCTCCAAGGTATCCAAGGAACTGACCAAGAACAGATTTTCCGTGACCAAGCTGGCTACCACGGGCGGATTCCTGATGGCGGGCAACACCACCTTTATCATCGGCACCGAGGATGAACGGGTGGACGAGGCGATCGAGATCATCGGGAAGCACTCGAAAAAGCGGACCCAGATGGTGCCCTCCTCCGCCTCCTACGGGGTGGGGATGTACACCTCCTTCCCGGTGGAGGTCCAGGTGGGCGGCGCGACGATCTTTGTAATGAACGTGGAAAGATTCGAGAAGCTGTAAATGCCCGAACTGCTCTACAACCGAAAAGCAAACGCCACGCTCGCCAACCTTGCCGCTGGCGGGCGTTTTCCCCATACCCTGCTCATCGAGGGCCCGGAGGGCAGCGGAAAAAAGACCGCCGCCTGGCAGATTGCGAAGACGCTGCTTTGCGAGGGGGAGCCGAAGCCCTGCGGGAGCTGCTCCCACTGCGTCAAGGCGGACAAGCGCGTCCACCCCGACGTGCGGTATTACACCGTGCCGGAGGGGAAGAAGGAATTCCCCGTCGAGACGGTGCGGGAGATCCGGCAGGACGCGTACATCGCGCCCAACGAGGGCGCGCGCAAAATTTACCTGATCGACCGGGCGCACGCGATGAACGCCGCGGCGCAGAACGCGCTGCTGAAGATCATCGAGGAGCCGCCCGACTTTGTGAATTTCCTGCTGCTCTGTGAAAACCGTTCGCGGATGCTGCCGACCATCCTCTCCCGCGCGATCAGCGTGGAATTGGAGGTGCCGTCGGTGGAGGAATGCGCGGCCGCGCTGGAAGCCCTCGCCCCCGGCCGGTCCGCGCAGGAGCGGCAGGCCGCGGCGGCGGGCGCGGGCGGCAACATCGGCAGGGCGCTCGGGCTGCTCGGCTCGGCCAAGCCCTCCAAATCGGCGGCCGACGCCAAAAAGCTCCGCGAGGAGCTGATCTACGGCGAACGCTATGCCTGCCTGCGGGTGCTCGCCGGGTACGACAAGGACCGCGACGGCCTCGGGCAGACCCTCTCGCTGCTGCGGGAGGGGTTCGCGCAGGCGGCCGTCGGCCGGGAGGCGGACGAGAGGCTTTGCAACCGGGTGACGGTCATGCAGCTGGTCGGTGCGGCGGACGCCGTTGAACGCGCGCTGCTGCGCGCGGGACGCAACGTGAGCATCCCGCTGCTGTCGGCCTGCATGGTCGAGGAGGTCAAGGCCGCGCTCGCCGGATAGCGGGCGCGCGGGAGGCGTTCATATGACCGACAACAGGGGCCCGGAGCTTCCGGGCGGCTGGGAGAGATTCCGCGAAACGCTCCGCGGGCTTTTGGCCCTGCCGGGCGCGATGCTGCGGGACGTCCTGCTGGCCGACAGACTGATGGAACGAAAATACGGGGTGAGCTTTTTATGGGGGAACCCGTCACTGCGGGACTACCGGCGCCGCCGGTACGGGCCGCCGCCGGGAGAGCCGCTCAAACCCCATAAGCGGAAACGTTAAAACCAATTGGAGGAACACAATGGCTGAAATCATAGGCGTGAGATTCAAAAGCGTGGGCAAGGTATACTATTTCGACCCGGGCGAGCTTCGGGTGGAAAAGGGCGCGCGGGTGATCGTCGAGACGGCGCGCGGGGTGGAGTGCGGCGAGGTCGCGATGGGCAACCGCCAGATCGAGGACCAGAAGCTCTCCAAGCCCCTCAAGAAGGTGATGCGCCTCGCCTCGCCCGAGGACCTCAAAAAGGTGCACGACAACGCCGCGAAGGAGAAGCAGGCCTTCAAGGTGTGCGAGGAGAAGATCGCCAAGCACAAGCTCAGTATGAAGCTGGTCGACGTGGAATTCACCTTCGACAACAATAAGATCCTCTTCTATTTCACGGCTGACGGCCGGGTGGATTTCCGCGAGCTGGTCAAGGACCTCGCGTCGGTCTTCCGCACCCGCATCGAGCTGCGGCAGATCGGCGTGCGCGACGAGGCCAAGATGCTCGGAGGGCTGGGCATCTGCGGGCGGCCCTTCTGCTGCTCGACCTTTTTGGGCGAGTTCCAGCCGGTTTCCATCAAGATGGCGAAGGAGCAGGGCCTCTCCCTCAACCCGACAAAGATCTCCGGCACCTGCGGAAGGCTGATGTGCTGCCTCAAATATGAGCAGGCCGCCTACGACGACCTGCTGCGCACCACCCCCAAGGCGGGCACGCCGGTGCGCACCAAGGACGGCCGCGGCACGGTGGTGGAGGTGAACCTGCTGACCGGCATGCTGAAGGTCGCTCCGGAAAAGGATTCCGCCGCCGCGAAGTTCTATCCCAAGAGCGAGGTGCGCCCCATCCGCGAGGGCCGCGGAGAGGGCCGGCAGGAGAGCCGCGCCGAGGGCAGGGGAGCCGGACGCGGAGAGGCCGCGCCGGAGGAGCCGCAGGAGGAAAAATAGGGGAATTTTGACGATTCTCCCAAAAACTTTACTTGCTTTTTTGCGCGTCTGTGGTAGAATAAGTCTATGATATCGCATAGCGGTATCGGGAGAAAAGTATTTCAATTTGGAGGTGTTCCCCATGGCATATGTGATCAGCGGCGACTGCATTTCGTGCGGCAACTGCAAGGAGACCTGCCCCGTCGGCGCGATTTCCGAAGGCGACGGCAAGTATGAGATCGACCCCGCGTCCTGCATCGAGTGCGGCGCCTGTGCGGCCGACTGCCCTGTCGAGGCCATCAAGCCCGAATAAGAGACGGTATCGTACATAAGGAAAAGCCTTCGCCGCAAAGCGAAGGCTTTTCTTTTCGGGGAAAGGAGGAACGGACACATTGAGGAGCTATTACCTGATGTCGGCGAAAGAATCGTATCTCATACAGCCCGTAATCGGAGTCGTGCTGGTCGTGATTGCGGCCGCCTTGCTTTTGCGGGAGGGGAACTGGCTGGAGGGGCGGCTTGTTGTGAAAGCGCGTCCCTGGCAGAACTGGTATCTCGTCGCCATGGCGGGGGCGGACGCCTTCCTTTGCCTGCTGCTTGTCATAGCGATCTGTGCCGGGGGCGCGTTTTATGCCGTGTTTGGAGGCGCTTTCTCCGGACTGGGAGCTGTGCTGGGGGTTGCCCTTATGGAGCTGGCGTTCAAGGCGTGCCAGTTTTTTTGTCTGCTGCGTACGCGGCGCGCAGGGTTTATCTTTGCGCTTCTCGGCGGCCCCCTGCTTTTGACGACGCTGCTAAGTGCCGCATGTCCCGCCGTGCTGGTCTTTCCGGCGACGATTGCGGTTCTGATTTTTCACTACTATTGTGTCCTCTGCGGCGCCAATCGTTTCTATTGCCTGCCGCCGAAGCTTCCGCCGGCTCCGGACGACGCGCAGACGGGGGAACACGATGCGGCGTGGGAATTCACCGCCCTTTCCGAGCGGCTCAACCGTTACAGCGGTCTGCGTGCGAGCATCGCTCCCCTAGTGATCGGGGGCCCGGAGCCGGCGGCGATCATCCCGCCGCCCGCCGTGGAAGAACTGACGGAGGAGGAAGCGGCCCGGCTGGCAGCGGAAGCATCGCCGGAGGAGGAATCCGATGAGGCCTGCGGCCCTGCGGACGACGCGGAGCCGGTTTTGGTGACGGGCCCCCTGGATGACGCGGAAATGCCGATCCTGCCGGAGGAACACGCGCTCTGGGCGCGCTACCGCGCGCATGAGACGCTCGAGCCATGCGCGGTCACCGTCCGGCTGGAGCCGGACGCCCTGCCGGAGACGGTCCCGGACGATCTGCTCGCGGGCAGCGGTCTGCCCCGCTTCCTCCAAAACGATGCGCGTATGCAAAAGCTCGCCCGCCGCTGCTGGAAGAAGGCGCTCGCGGACCTGCGAGGCTACGCGGCCCCGCCCCGCGGGGGGGCCGCGTCAGGGGAGGCTCGCCTGAGGGGGAGGAACCAGGTCTGGATGGTCCTGCGTCTTCAGGAGAACCCGGATCCGCCCCACCGGGCGGAGGCGGAACTCCATCTCAACGAATAGGGGGAAGGCGCTTGGAGGGCCATTATGAGGAGCTGGGCGGCGGAATCCGCCTGTGGGTGACGCCCGCGCACAAGTTCGGCGCCGACGCCTTCCTGCTCGCCGACTTCGCCTCCCCGCGCGCGGGGGACCGCGCGGCCGACCTGGGGAGCGGGTGCGGCATCGTGCCCGCGCTCTGGTTCCGCGGCCCGGAGCCCGCCCCGCGCGAGGCCGTCGCGGTGGAAATCCAGGAGGCGGCCTGCGCGCAGATGGCGCGCTCCCTCGCGGAGGGGAACCTGCCCGCCGGGCGGTTCGTTCCGCTCTGCGCCGACCTGCGGGAGCTGCACGGGCGGCTCCCCGCGGGGGGATTCGACCTCGTGACCTGCAACCCGCCCTACACCGGGCCGGGAGGCGGGCTGCTGAGCGCCGACCCGGCCGGGCGGATCGCCCGGCACGAGACGGCCTGCACCCTCGCGGACGTGTCCGCCGCCGCGCGGTACCTGCTGCGGTACGGCGGGCGGTTCTGCCTCTGCCACCGCCCCGAGCGGCTGGCCGACGTGATCTGCGCCCTGCGGGAGGCGGGGCTCGAGCCCAAGCGGCTGCGGCTGGTGCAGCAGCGGCCGGCCGGCGCGCCCTGGCTTTTGCTGGCGGAGGGGCGGCGGGGCGGAAAGCCGGGGCTGCGGGTGGAGCCGCCCCTCATCGTCGAGGGGGAGGGGGGCTTTTCCCCCGAGATGCTGCGCGTCTACCGGAAGAAAGAGAACAAAAAGGAGGGCGGAAGATGAGCGGGAAGCTCTATGTCGTGGGCACGCCGATCGGCAATCTGGGGGACTTTTCCCCGCGCGCGCTCGAGACGCTCCAAAACTGCTCGTTTATCGCGGCGGAGGACACGCGGGTGACGCTGAAGCTGCTCAACCGCTTTGAGATCAAAAAGCCGCTGGTCAGCTACTATGAGCACAACATCCGCGAGCGGGGGCAGGAGATCCTCGCGCGGATTTTAGCGGGGGAGGACTGCGCGGTCGTGACCGACGCGGGCATGCCCTGCATCTCCGACCCGGGCGAGGACCTTGTGCGGCTGTGCGCGGAAAACGGCGTCGAGACGGTCGTGGTGCCGGGGCCGAGCGCGGCGGTGTCCGCGCTGGCGGTGTCGGGGCTTCCGACGGCGCGGTTCTCCTTTGAGGGCTTTCTCAGCGTCAAGCGCACCAGCCGGATGGAGCATCTGGAGGCGGTGCGGGGGGACCCGCGCACCCTCATCTTCTACGAGGCGCCCCACAAGCTCGTTTCGACGCTCACCGACATGCTCGAGGCGTTCGGCGACCGGCGGATCGCGCTGGCGCGGGAACTGACGAAGGTGCACGAGGAGGTGCGGCGCACCACCCTGGCCGGCGCGGCGGCCCACTACGCCGAGAATCCGCCGCGCGGGGAGTTCGTCCTCATCGTCGAGGGCGCGCCGCCCAAAAAAACAGAGCCTCCCGATTTCCGGGAGGCTGTGGAGCTGACGCTCGAGCTGGCCGCGCAGGGGGCCTCCCTGTCGGAGGCCGCGAAGGAGGCCGCCCGGCGCACGGGCTATAAGAAAGGAGAGCTCTATAAGGCCGCGCTGAAGGAATGACGCGGCTATGTAGGGGCTTTTTGGAGCGCTGCAAAGAACAGGAAGCCTAGAGGAGCAGGTAGGCGAGCGCCATGAGCAGGGCGTTATCCGCCTTTTCGTTGTAGAGCAGGAAGAGCAGCCCGAGGATGAGCAGCGTCTCGGTGTCGATGCCGAGCTTGTCGATCAGCCCGCTGATCGGGTCGGTCGGCTGCTGCGCCTGCTGGGCGGGCTGCTGGGGGACCACATGCGATTCCGCCTCGATGACCCCGTCCTCCGTGACCTGCGCGGGCCCGCCCATCGCCTGCCCCTGCGAGAAGGAGATTTCGGGCGTCGGGTCGAACAGAATCGGCTCCGGCTCCTCGGTTACCGGCTGCATGGCCGATGGAGGCACGTCGATGAACTGCTGCGTGGCGGCCTGGCTGCGCGCCTGAAATTCATGGACGCGGTTGATCGCCTCCTGCTGCATGCGGATCATGTCCTCTTCGGTATAGGTTTTGGTGCTGTTCCATCGCATCATCGTTTACCACCGCCTGAAAAGAGATTTCCGAGGCTGCCGAGCAGCCCGCTGTCGCGCACGGCCGGCCAGGCGTGCATCAGCCGCATCAGCCGGACCGCCCCGTCGATTTTGCCCGCCCGTTCGGGCGAAAAATGTGGTTTGAGCGCCTGCAGAAGGTCGATGTTTTTATCCGGCTGGTTCATGGTGCCGAGCACGCCCGCGAGCTTGCCGATCGAGCCGAGGTCGGGCATCCCGCCTCCCGTAGCGCCGCCCGCGTTCTGGCCGCCGCCCCCCAGCATACCCAGGATGGAGGAGAGCGCCGCGGGGTCGAAGCCGCCGGCGGCGCCGCCTCCCGTAGAGGGCGCGGCGCCCGCGTTTCCGCCCCCCTGAAGGTTTTGCAGGAGGGAGGCGAACGCGGACGGGTCGAAGCCGCCGCCCGCGTTTCCGCCGGCGGGCGGGGCGCCGCCTCCGGCATTGCCGCCCCCCTGGAGTCCCTGGAGCAGGGAGGCGATCGCGGCGGGGCTGGGGCCGTTCCCGGCTCCGTTCGCGCCTCCGCCGGCGGGCGGGGCGCTCCCCGCGTTCCCGGACCCCTGGAGGTTTTGCAGGAGGGAAGCGATCGCGGAGGGGTCGAAGCCGCCCGGCGCGGCGTTTCCGCCGTCCGGCTGCCCGGAGGGCGCCGCGGCGCCGCCGGGGGAGAGCCCGATCGACTGGGCGACCTGCCGGAGCTGTTCCATTTTGCCCGGGTCGCCCAATATCGAAGTGAGCATCGAATTCAGGTCATCCATGCAATCCCCCTCTTCGCGTGTGGCGTTCACAGGCCCGCGCGGCGCGCGGGCCTGTGAACGACGGAATGCCTTTTACTGCCTGCCCATCAGGCCGCGCAGCAGCTGTTGGACCTTGGGGTTTCCCAGGAACTGCTGGACCGCCGCCGGATTATTCATAAATCCCTGGATCTGGGCCCTCTGCGCGGGGCTGAGCCCGCCGAGGATGCCGTCCATCTGACCGCTCTGCATCTGCTCGCGGAGCTTTTCCGGGTCCTTGCCCATCTTTTTGCCCGCCAGGGCAAGCAGGGAATCCATCTGGTCGGGAGAAATGTTGAAATTGTTTGCCAATCGGTTCACCGCCTGTTTTCTTTCGTTCATTTATATGTTATATTAATAGCAGATATTCAAAAAAGTGTGACACCCGGCCCGCGGCAAAGCGCATGCAACCACCGAAATTTTTCGTTTGCGCGCGTTTTTCCGAAGGCCGGTTTTTCTCCGGAAAAGGCCGGTATTCCGGCGCGTACGCGCCGTCTTGGAAAGGATGGGCCGGTTCCCATGCGATTGATCGTAACGTCCGACACCCATCGCGATTTTCATTCCCTGCGCAGGCTGGTCGAAATGCACCGCGCTTCCGCCGATATCTTCATCCACCTCGGCGACGGCGCGCAGGAGCTGGAACAGGCGATCGCGCTCTATCCCGATTGCAAATGGCTCAGCGTGCGGGGCAACTGCGATTTTGGGACAAGCGCCACGCTGGCGGGCTGCTTTTCCTGCGGACCCGCGAAAATCTTTTATACCCACGGCCATATGTACAGCGTCAAATACGGCCTCGACGATCTGGTCGCCGCCGCCGCGGATATCGAGGCGAACGTTGTGCTCTTCGGGCACACCCACGTGCCCTTTGTGGGCTACCAGAGGGGGATGCACCTGCTCAATCCCGGCAGCCTCGGCCTGCCGCGCGCCGGCAAAAGCACCTATGGGGTGGTCGACGTCACGGAAACCGACATCGTGTGCTTCATCAACGAGCTGGACAACCGGCGCAAATAAAATCAGGAGCCCCCGGCCGCTGCCGGGGGCTCCTGTTCCATTTTATGACGCCGTTCAGCGGGCCGAACAGCTATTTTTTGTCCTCCGTCTCGATGCCCATCTTGCGGGAAAGCTCCCGCACCGCGGAATTGGCGCAGACCACCAGGATTTTGTCCCCGGAAAAGATCTGCGTGTTGCCGCGCGGGATGATGAGCCGCCCATCGCGGGAGACGGACACGATGACCGATTCCTCCGGGAGCCGCAGCTCGGACAGCGTGATGCCGTTGAGGCGGTACTTGGGCGGGATCTGCAATTCCGAGAGGGACGCTTCGCCGCGCGCGAGCGGCATGAGCTGCTTGATGGCGGCGGTATCCACCTCCCGCTCGAGCAGGCGGGCGATGTTGTCGGTCGAGGAGATGGGGATGTCCACGCCGAGCTGCTTCATGACCGCCGCGTTTTTGGGATTGTTGATGCGCGCCACGGTGCGTTCCACCTGGAACACCTTTTTGGCCAGCTGGCAGGAGACCAGATTGTCCTGGTCCCGCCCGGTCACGGCGATCAGCGCGTCCGCGCCCTTGGCGCCCGCGCTTTCCAGCACGTCGATCATGCTCCCGTCCCCGCAGATGACCGGCACGTCCAGTTCGTCCGCAATGCGGGTGCACGCCTCCCGGTCCGTTTCAACCAGATGGGGCTCGTGCCCATGCTCCAGCAGCGTCTTGGTCAGATAGTAGCCGACCTTGCCGCCGCCCACAACAACGATTCGCATCTTCCATGCACCTTTCCTAGATGATTTTCCGCCCGGCGGGCGGTTTTGGATTTGCCGCGCTGCGCCCGGCGAGGCTATCACGGGAATTGCCGCCCGTGGGCGGCAAGAAATACGAGCGCGTTCCGCCGCGCATCACGGGTTCCTTTTCGGACGGACGAAAAGGAACCAAAAGTCCGCCTAAGAACCC
>NZ_JANFZX010000067.1:0-13020 GCF_024461615.1 Anaerotruncus sp. DFI.9.16 | reverse complement strand
TCCTTTCTTGGGCAAGCAAGAAAGGAACTCGCTGTCGGTCGACTACCGACAAGCTACGTCGCTCAATGAGCGGACGATCTAAATCGTCGTCGGCTGCCTGCCGACAGACTCCGCCGCTCGGGAGCGGCAAACCTAAGAATGCTCTGTCGGCTGGGAGCCGGTATCCTTCTGGAAGAGTTCGCGCACGCCGATGATGAGCAGCAGCCCGGCAAAGAACTTGGAGAGCAGCGGCCCTCCCGCGAGGCCGCCGAGCCACACGCCGAGAAAGACGGCGGGAAGGCCCGCGAGGATGCAGACGCCGGCGGCCTTCCAGCTGATGAGGTGGTTGCGGGCGTGCAGGAGGATGGACAGCACCGCGATGGGGAGAAAGAAGATGAGGTTGATGCCCTGCGCTTCAAATTGTTCCACGCCGCCGAAAACGCGCAGGTAGAGCAGCAGCACGGCCCCGGCGCCCATGCCGAGGGAGCCGAGCAGGCCGCTGAGAAGGGAGACGACGGCGATGACGATCCAGCTCATTGCAGCAGCAGGCGCACCGCGGAATAGAGCACGATGACGCCGAAAATACGGTGGAGCCAGACGGTTTTGATCTTGGGGAGCAGCCATGCGCCGATCCCCGCGCCCACGAGGCCGAGCGGGATGAATTTTACCGCGCTCATGACGTTGAGGTAGCCGCGTGTGAGATAGAGAACGCTGCTGGCGATTGAAAGGGGCAGGATCACGGCGATCGAGGTGGCGTGTGCGCGCTCGGCGGGCAGGCCGTCCTTGTGGAGCATCGGCACCACCACCATGCCGCCGCCCGCGCCGAAGAGCCCGTTCAAGAGCCCCGCCGCCGCGCCGGTCAGGATAAATTTCAGATTTTTCATCGTTTCCTCCCAAAACAAAAAGGCACTGTTTGGAACTAGCTTTCCAAACAGTGCCTCAAAATATGCTTTTCAAGAATATGGATTGCCCCGTCGGCGGGGTTTGGGGATCTGCCGCCCGCGAAGCAATTTACTTGGTCCCGAAGATGCGGTCGCCCGCGTCGCCGAGGCCGGGAACGATGTACATGTGCTCGTTGAGGTGGTCGTCGAGCGCGCCGACGTAGATCTGCACGTCGGGGTGGGCCTTCTCCATGGCGGCGAGGCCTTCGGGCGCGGCGATGATGCACATGAACTTGATGTTGGTGCAGCCGCGCGCCTTGAGCTGGTTGATCGCGTCGACGGCGGAACCGCCGGTGGCGAGCATCGGGTCGAGCACGAGGATGTCGCGCTCCTGGATGTCGGCGGGCAGCTTGCAGTAATACTCGACAGGCATATGGGTATCGGGGTCGCGGTACATGCCGATATGGCCGACCTTTGCGGCGGGAACGAGGGAGAGCAGGCCGTCGACCATGCCGAGCCCCGCGCGCAGAATGGGGATGAAGGCGATCTTGCGGCCGGCGATCACGTTGAACTTGCCGACACAGATGGGCGTTTCGACCTCGACCTGCTTCATCGGCATGTCGCGGGTGGCCTCATAGCACATCAGCATGGCGATCTCGTTGGTCAGCTCGCGGAACTCCTTGGAACCGGTGTTCTTGTCGCGCAGGAGCGTGATCTTGTGCTGGATGAGCGGATGGTCCATAATAAACGGCTTTGACATGTTACGTCCCCCTGTCAGTAGATATGGTGTGGTGAATTACCTGCTTTCCAAAGCGGAAATCTTGTCGATGCGGCGCTGGTGGCGTCCGCCCTCGAATTCGGTGTGGAGAAAGACGTCGGCCAGCTCGATCGCAAGCCCCGGGCCGATGACCCGGCCGCCCATGCAGAGGGCGTTGGCGTCGTTGTGCATGCGGGTGAATTTCGCGCTGAAGTAGTCGGAGCAGCAAGCCGCGCGGATGCCCGGGACCTTGTTGGCCGCGATCGAGATGCCGATGCCGGTGCCGCAGAAGAGCAGCGCCCTTTCGCACTCGCCGGAGACCACCGCCTCGCAGGCGGGCGCGGCCATATCGGGATAGTCGCAGGACGCGCCGTCATAGGAGCCGAAATCCCTGTAGGCGATCCCCTGTTCGTCGAGCCAGGCGCGGACCTCCTCCTTGAGGGAGAAGCCGCCGTGGTCAGCTGCCAATGCGATCATATGCTTGAACCTTCTTTCGTCAGTTTGGCAAGGCGCTCGCGTTCCGCCTGCGGCAGGCGCAGGTATGCGGGCGCAAGGGAAGCGGGCGGCAGGACGTCTCCCCGGAGATACGCCCGTCCGGCCGCGAGCGCGGCCGACGACGCGCGCGGGAAGCGCAGCGCGGGCGAGGGAAGGGTGAGGTTTGCCACCCGATCTTTGAACATATTATAGCACATTTCCGCCCCGTCTCCAACAAGAAATACGCGCTCCCCAAACTTTTTCAGCCGCTCCTCGAGTGTGGAGAGGGAGACGGCCTCGTCGTCGGCCAGCCGCTCGGGGAAATCCCCGCCCGACCGGAAGAGCGCGGTGTAGACCTGGGAGCAGCGCGCGTCGAGCACGGGGCAGACGGCGGCGTCCATCCCCGAAAGGTTCCACGCGAGCGCCTCGAGGGTCGAGACGCCCACACAGCCTTTGCCGAGCGCGTGGGCCATCCCCTTGACGGCGGAAAGCCCGATGCGCAGCCCGGTGAAGGAGCCCGGCCCGTCGGTGACGGCGAAGAGCCCGATCTCCGGGAGGGCGACGCGGGTCTGCTCCAGCAGGTTTTCGACCATCGGCAGGATGGTCTGGGAATGGGTCAGCTTCACATTGGTGAAGAACTCCCCCAGCAGCTTCCCCTCCTCGGTGACGGCGCAGGAGGCCGACTGGGAGGAGGTGTCGATCGCCAGAATCTTCAAAACCGTTCCCCCTCGATGGTGAGTTGGCGGGTGTCGTCGTCGACCCGCTCGAGCGTCAGCGTGACCGCGCCGGCGGGCAGCGCCCCCTCGATGTTTTCGCTCCACTCGATATAGAGCACGCCGTCCTGCTCGAGATAGTCGAAAAAGCCGGTGGAATAGAGCTCGTCGAACCCGGAAACACGATACATATCGAAATGATAGAGTGAAATATTACCATGCGTATATTCATGCACCAGCGCGAAGGTGGGGCTGGACACCTCGTCGGTGAGTTCCAGCCCGCGCGCCAGACCCCGCGCGAAGGCGGTCTTGCCCGCGCCCATGCCGCCGCGGCAGGCGATCACGTCGCCCGGGCGCAGCTTTTCGGCAAAGGCGGCGGCAAATTCCTCCGTCTCGCGGGTGGAGCGGCTCAAAAATCGTATCACAGAGGTACCTTCCTTGCCATTCAAAATCAGAAGAGGCCGGAGATATGCCCGTCGGCGTCCACGTCGATCTGGTAGGCGGCGGGCGCTTTCGGCAGGCCGGGCATCGTCATGATGTCGCCCGTGAGCGCCACGATGAAGCCCGCCCCCGCCGACAGGCGGATCTCCTTGACGTTGACTGTGAAGCCCTGCGGCCGCCCGAGCTTCGCCGGGTCGTCCGAGAGGGAATACTGCGTCTTTGCCACGCAGATGGGCAGGTCGGCCTTGCCGAGCGCCTCGATCTCCCGGATCATCTTTTCGGCCGCCGCGCTGTAGCTGACCGCCGCCGCGCCGTAGATACGCGTCGCGATCGCTTCGATCTTCTCCTTTATAGGGAGCGCGGTGTCGTAGAGCGGATGGAAATCGGACGGGTCCTCACACGCCTCGACGACGGCGCGCGCGAGCTCCATGCCGCCCTCGCCGCCCTTCGCGAACACCTCGGAGAGCGCGAACCGGCAGCCCGCCTGTTTGCAGTAGTCCGCGAGGATGGCAAGCTCCTCGTCGCTGTCCGCCGCGAAGCGGTTGATCGCCACGACGACCGGCACCCCGAACTTTTGCATGTTCTCCACATGGGCCGCGAGGTTCACAAGGCCCCGCTTGAGCGCGTCCGGGTTGGGGACGCCCGTCTCGGCCTTGGGCACGCCGCCGTTATATTTGAGGGCGCGCACCGTGGCAACGAGCACGACCGCGGACGGCGAAAGCCCCGCGTAACGGCATTTGATGTCCATGAACTTCTCCGCGCCCAGGTCGGAGCCGAAGCCCGCCTCGGTGATCGTGTAGTCGGCGAGCTTGAGGGCCAGGCGGGTCGCGCGCACCGAGTTGCAGCCGTGCGCGATGTTCGCGAACGGCCCGCCGTGCATGAGCGCGGGGGTGTTTTCGAGCGTCTGCACGAGGTTCGGCTTGAGCGCGTCCTTTAAAAGCGCCGCCATCGCGCCGTTCACCCGGAGGTCGCGCGCGTAGACGGGGGTATTACTGCAAGTATAAGCAACGAGAATATCGCCTAAACGTTTTTTGAGGTCGGTCAGGTCGGCAGCGAGGCAGAGGATCGCCATCACCTCGCTGGCGACGGTGATCATGAAGCCGTCCTCGCGCGGCACGCCGTTCACCTTGCCGCCAAGCCCCACGACGACGGAGCGCAGCGCGCGGTCGTTCATGTCCATGCAGCGCTTCACGAGGATGCGGCGCGGGTCGACGCCGAGGTCGTTGCCCTGCTGGAGGTGGTTGTCGAGCACCGCGCAGAGCAGGTTATTGGCGGCGGTGATCGCGTGCATGTCGCCGGTGAAGTGCAGGTTGATGTCCTCCATCGGCACGACCTGCGAATAGCCGCCGCCCGCCGCGCCGCCCTTGATGCCGAAGACCGGCCCGAGGGAGGGCTCGCGCAGCGCGATGATCGCGTTTTTGCCGATCTTTTTCATCGCCTGGCCCAGCCCGACGGTCGTGGTGGTCTTGCCCTCGCCAGCGGGGGTGGGGTTGATGGCGGTGACAAGCACCAGCCTGCCGTCGGGACGGTCCGCCAGCCGGGCGTAGACCGATTCGGACAGCTTGGCCTTGTAGCGGCCGTAGGGCTCCAGCTCCTCCGGCAGGATCCCCAAGCGGTCGGCGATTTCATGGATGGGCAGCATGGACGCCGCCTGCGCGATCTCGATGTCAGTCTTCATGGCTACGGTCCTTTCCATACGATGTGATCCGCCGCCCGGCGGGCAGGGGGAACGCCCCCGTGATCAACGGCTGAAGAGGTTGCGGGAGGTGTGCATGTAGACCGAGAGCACAAGTCCCAGCCCGAGGTAGATGGCGAGCACCGACGAGCCGCCCGCCGAGAGGAAGGGCAGCGTGATGCCGATGACGGGCAGCACCATGAGGCACATGCCCACGTTGACGAAGACCTGCGCGGAGATGAGGGTAAAGACGCCGACGCAGATGAGCCGGCCGAGGGAATCCTCCGCGCGGCGGGCGTTGTGGAGCATCTTGCAGCAGAGCGCCCCGAAGAGGGCGATGACGGCCAGACACCCGACATAGCCGAACGATTCGCCGATGAAGGCGAGGATAAAGTCGTTGTGCACCTCGGGGACATACTGGTGGCTGACGCCGAAGAGCCCCTTGCCCCAGATCTGCCCCGAGCCGATCGCGAGCTTGGCGTTATACTGCTGGTAAAGCCCGCCGAGCAGGTCGGCGTTGGGGTCGAAGAGCGCGAGGATGCGCTGCTTCTGGTCGGGGTTGACGACATAGTTCCAGGCGAGCGGCGCGGCGGCCACCGCCGCCACCACCGCCGCGACGACGTATTTCCAGCTGATTCCCGCCGCGAAAAGCATCCCCACAAAGATGAAGGCGATGACCAGCGCGGTGCCGTCGTCCCCCTGGAAGTGGACGAGCAGGACGGGGATGGCCCCGTGCACGCAGATCGCCAGCAGGTTGACCGGGCGGTTGACCTGATCGTGGAGCTTGTAGATGTGGTAGGCGAGCGTGAGGATGAAGGAAATCTTGAGCAGCTCGGTCGGCTGGAGGGTGAGCGGCCCGAGGCGCAGCCAGGACTTATCCTCGGGGCGCGCGGCGGTGCCCTCGCCGATCAGGAAGGTGAGCAGCACCAGTCCGTACATAAGCGGGACGTGCAGCTTCCAGAGGCGGCCGAGCGTGTGGTAGTCGAAGCGGGAGATGACGACCGCCGCGGCCGCGCCGATGGCGGCGGCGCCCGCCTGCACGGCGATCTGACGCAGGCCCACGTCGGCGGCGTTGATGGCGTTGCCCGAATCGTGGATGCCGCCGAGCAGCAGAACGCTGAAGGCGCTGAAGGCAAGGCACATCGCCCAGAGCCATTTGTCGGTCTGGCGGAGGTAGGAGGTCACAGCACGAAAAATCCGTTTCATAACACCTTTCCAGCCCTCTTGAAAGAGGGCTTCGGCGGAGAACTTTTGATGATTTGGCGCGCGCCGGGCGGCGGGCGCAATACTCCTTCTTATTATAGTAAAAAGCGGGCCGACATGCAAGGGCGGCGGGAAAACCCGACGCTCTATAAAGTTTCGCCCGCCTTTTCAAAGGCGGCGGGGTCAAGGGGCGGAGCCCCTTGCCGCGCTTTGCAAAGCGCGGAAGCTCTATCCTGAAAAGCGATTTTTTGGTTCTTTTTTCAAGAAAAAAAGAACGGGGCCTGCTGCAACGCAATTTAAATTTTGTGAATATACGGTATATCTATTTTCTTCATATTATCTTACGGGAGTGATAGAATGGGGTCGTCGACGGTGACGAGACCGGGAGGCCGACGTTTTAAAGTTGATCATAGAATGAATTTATGAAGGGGCCTATTTACTATGGATATGGACAACGAACATACCTGTCAGGACTGCGGCTATTACCGGCAGCACTATATTTGGAGGGAGGGCCAATACATTCCCATCAGCGGACACTGTGTGCATCCGCCGCGCGTCAGGCATTGCCGACCGGGGATGGCGGCCTGCCCCAAATGGATTCCGCAGGACGCGTCTTATCGGGCGACACGTCTTCCGCCGGAGTAGCAAAGGCGCAAAAAAGGTCCCCCGCAAACGCGGGGGACCTTTTCAATGCTGTTTAGCGGGGGAATTTGATCGCGGCCTGCGCGGCGGCAAGGCGGGCGATCGGCACGCGGAAGGGCGAGCAGGAGACATAGTCCAGGCCGGTGCGGTGGCAGAACTCGACGGACGTCGGGTCGCCGCCGTGCTCACCGCAGATGCCCAGGTGGATGTCGGGGCGGGTCTGGCGGCCGAGCTTGACAGCCATTTCAACCAGCTTGCCGACGCCCTTCTGGTCGAGGTGGGCGAACGGATCGGACTCGTAGATCTTGTTCTCGTAGTAGTAGTCGAGGAACTTGCCCGCGTCGTCGCGGCTGAAGCCGAAGGTCATCTGGGTCAGGTCGTTGGTGCCGAAGGAGAAGAACTCGGCCTCGGTCGCGATCTCGTCGGCGGTGAGGGCCGCGCGCGGAATCTCGATCATGGTGCCGACCTCGTACTCCATCTTCACGCCGGAATCCTTGATGATCCTGTCGGCGGTGGCGACGACGACGTCCTTGACGAACTTGAGCTCCTTGACCTCGCCGACCAGCGGGATCATGATAAGCGGCTTGATGTTGTATTTGCCCTTCTTGGTGACGCTGAGGGCGGCGTTGATGACGGCGGTCGTCTGCATCTCGGCGATCTCCGGATAGGAGACGGCGAGGCGGCAGCCGCGGTGGCCCATCATCGGGTTGAACTCGTGCAGGCTCTCGATGACGGCCTTGAGCTTCTCAACGGTGATGCCCAGCTCGCCGGCGATCTCCTTGATGTCCTCCGCCTTGGTGGGCAGGAACTCGTGGAGCGGCGGGTCGAGGAAGCGGATGGTGACCGGCTGGCCCTCCATCGCCTCGTAGAGCGCCTCAAAGTCGCCCTGCTGGTAAGGCATGATCTTGGCGAGGGCCTTCTTGCGGTCCTCGGTGTTCTCGGCGACGATCATCTCACGCATCGCCTTGATGCGCTCGCCCTCGAAGAACATGTGCTCGGTGCGGCACAGGCCGATGCCCTGTGCGCCGAAGGAGAAGCCCTGCTTGGCGTCACGCGGGGTGTCGGCGTTGGTCCAGACCTGGAGCTTGCGGTATTTGTCGGCCCAGGCCATGAAGCGGCCGAAGTCGCCCGAGATGGAGGCCGCGACGGTCGGGACCGCCTGGCCGTAGATGTTGCCGGTGGAGCCGTCGATGGAGATATAGTCGCCCTCGTTGATGGTCATGCCGCCGAGGGTGAACTTCTTGGCGTCGTAATCGACCTCGATCTCGCCGCAGCCGGAGACACAGCAGGTGCCCATGCCGCGCGCGACGACGGCCGCGTGGGAGGTCATGCCGCCGCGGACGGTCAGGATGCCCTGCGCCACGGCCATGCCCTCGATGTCCTCAGGGGAGGTCTCGCGGCGGACGAGAACGACCTTTTCGCCGCGGTCGGCCCACTCCTTGGCATCCTCGGCGGAGAAGACGACCTTGCCGCAGGCGGCGCCCGGGGAGGCCGCGAGGCCCTTGCCGATCAGCTTGGCGGTCTTGAGCGCGTCGGAATCGAACTGCGGGTGCAGCAGAGCGTCGAGCTGCTTGGGCTCCACGCGCAGGACGGCCTCCTTCTCGTCGATCATGCCCTCGTCCACGAGGTCGACCGCGACTTTGAGGGCGGCGGCGGCGGTGCGCTTGCCGTTACGGGTCTGGAGCATGTAGAGCTTGCCGTTCTCGATGGTGAACTCCATGTCCTGCATGTCCTTGTAGTGCTTCTCGAGGCGGTCGGCGATCTTCGCGAACTCGTCGTAGACCTCGGGCATATCCTCATGGAGGTGGCTGATCGGGGAGGGGGTGCGCACGCCGGCGACGACGTCCTCGCCCTGCGCGTTGATCAGGTACTCGCCGAAGAGCGCCTTCTCACCGGTGGCCGGGTTGCGGGTGAACGCAACGCCCGTGCCGGACTTGTCGCCCGAGTTGCCGAAGACCATCTGCTGGACGTTGACGGCGGTGCCCCAGTCGTAGGGGATCTCGTTCATGCGGCGGTAGACGTTGGCGCGGGGGTTGTCCCACGAACGGAAGACGGCCTTGACGGCTTCCATGAGCTGGACCTTGGGCTCCTGCGGGAACTCGACGCCCTTCTTCTCGAGGTAGAAGGCCTTGAAGCGCTTGACAAGCTCCTTCATGTCGTCGGCGGTCAGCTCGATATCCTGCTTGACGCCCTTCTCTTCCTTGACCTGGTCGATGATCTTCTCGAACTCGGGCTTGGGCAGCTCCATGACGACGTCGGAGAACATCTGGATGAAGCGGCGGTAGGAGTCATAGGCGAAGCGCGGGTTGTTGGTAAACTTCGCGAAGCCCTCGACGACGGTGTCGTTGAGGCCGAGGTTGAGGATGGTGTCCATCATGCCGGGCATCGAGGCGCGCGCGCCCGAACGGACGGAGACGAGCAGCGGGTTCTGGGGATCCGCGAACTTTTTGCCGCAGATCTCCTCCATCTTGGCGAGGCCCTCGTAAATCTGCTTCTGGATATCGTCATTGATCTGACGGCCGTCGGTGTAGTACTGGGTGCAGGCCTCGGTCGAGACGGTGAAGCCCTGCGGAACCGGCATGCCGGCCTTGGTCATTTCGGCGAGGTTCGCGCCCTTGCCGCCGAGGAGCTCACGCATGTCCTTATTGCCCTCGGAGAACATGTAAACGAATTTTTTTCCCACTTTTTTTACCTCCATTTTGTTTGTTGACCACCGGAAAAACGGCGCTCGCTGCGGCAAGCGCCGAAACAGAGCGGTCCGCGCGGATGAAACGCACGCGGTCGGGGCGCCCGCGGCCACAGCGGGAAGCCTGTCTGCATGCATTTCATTATATCAAAGAATGTGTGTTTTTTCCAGCCCCTTTATACCGTTTTACACAAAAATTATTTCCAATATTACGACAAAATCCCCGCGCAATCTCTTGCAAACTGCTCAAAAACTTGCGATAATAAATGCATGGGAGGGCGGCGGAGCCGCCCGCGGCCCTGCAAAATACCGATGCGCAGGCGTTTTCCGGCCCCGGGCGGCCGGCGCGGCGCGGAAAGGCGGGATGGCTTTGGCCGCACAAGACAGGCGCACCTTTGCGATCATCCTTGCGGCGGGGGACGGAAAACGCATGAAATCCGACCGGCCCAAGGTGCTTTGCGAGGTGCTTTTTCAGCCGATGATCCGGTGGGTGGAAAACGCCGTGCGCGACGCCGGGATCGACGACATCACGATCGTGACGGGGGAGGGTGCAAAACTCGTTGAGGCGGCGGTTTCCCCCGGCTGCAAATTCGTCTGCCAGCGGGAGCGGCGCGGCACCGGGCACGCGGTCATGGCGGCCGCGGACGCGCTGGCCGCGGGCGGCGACGCGCTCGTGCTCTACGGGGACGCCCCCTTCATCGAAGGAGGCGCGATCACCGCTGCCCTCCGGCAGCACCGCGCCGAGCAAAACGCCGTGACCCTCGTGAGCGCGCGGCCGGCCGACCCGTTCGGCTACGGGCGGGTTTTGCGCGGTCCGGACGGCGGCGTGCGCGCCATCGTGGAGGAGCGCGACTGCGACGAGGCGACCCGCGCGATCACCGAGATCAACGCGGGCGTCTACTGGTTCGACGCGGCGTTTTTGGCCGGGGCGCTCGCAAAGCTCACCCCCCAGAACGCGCAGGGGGAATACTATCTGACCGACGTGCCGGCCATCGCGGCCGCGGAGGGCCGCCGGGTGGGGGCCTGGTTCTGCGAGGACGCGCAGATCGTCCTCGGCGCGAACGACCGCAGGCAGCTGCTCGCGCTCAACACTCTCGCGCGCGAGCGGATGCTCTTGCGCCACCTGGATAACGGCGTCGACATCCCCTGCGCCGACGGCATTCTGATCGGCGCGCAGGTCGAGATCGGCCGCGACGCGCGGATTCTGCCGGGTACCGTCCTCGAGGGGAGGACGGTGATCGGCCCGGGCTGCGTCATCGGCCCCAACTCCTACATCAAGGATTCCACCGTCGGGGCGGGCACCCGCGTGCTCGCCTCCTACCTGACCGACTCGACCGTGGGGGAGGGCACCCGCATCGGGCCGTTCACCCAGCTGCGGCCCGACAGCCACATCGGGGACGGCGTGAAGATCGGCGACTTTGTGGAAGTCAAGAATGCGACGGTCGGCGACGGGACGTCGATCGCGCACCTGACCTATATCGGCGACAGCGACGTGGGCCGGTACTGCAATTTCGGCTGCGGCGTCGTGACCGCCAACTACGACGGCAAGAAGAAGTTCCGCACCACCGTCGGCGACCGGGCCTTCATCGGCTGCAACACCAACCTGATCCCGCCGGTCCGGATCGGCGAGGGTGCGTACACCGCCGCGGGTACGACGGTGGATTCCGACGTGCCCGCCGGCGCGCTGGCGATCGGGCGGGTGCGGCAGGAGATCAAAGAGGGCTGGTCGGACGAGAAAATCGCCTTCAAGGCGGACAAAAAATAAAGGGCATAACGGGAAGGGGAACGGCGGCATGAATCTTCACGGGAAGGACATCAAAATTTTCGCTGCAAACGCGACTCCCAAGGTGGCGGCGCAGATCGCCCGCAACCTCGGGCTGCCGCTCGGCAAGAGCGAGGTCAGGCACTTTTCCGACGGGGAGATCTCGGTGAACATCGGCGAGTCGGTGCGCGGCTCCGACGTGTTCGTCGTGCAGTCGACCTGCCGGCCGGTCAACGACAACCTGATGGAGCTGCTCATCATGATCGACGCCTTCAAGCGCGCGTCGGCCGGGCGGATCACGGCGGTCGTCCCCTACTACGGCTACGCGCGCCAGGACCGCAAGGTCAAGGCGCGCGAGCCGATTTCCGCCAAGCTGTGCGCCAACCTCATCTCCGTCGCGGGCGCCGACCGGGTGCTTACGATGGACCTGCACGCCTCCCAGATCCAGGGCTTCTTCGATATCCCCGTCGACCATCTCCAGGGCGTGCCGCTGCTCGCCCCCTATTTCGGCTCCCGCTTTTCGGGGGAGCCGCGCGAGGAGATCGTCGTCGTCTCCCCCGACCTCGGCTCGGTCGGCCGCGCGCGCAAGTTCGCCGAGCGGCTCGACGTGTCGCTGGCCATCGTGGACAAACGCCGCCAGCGCGCCAACGTCTCGGAGGTCATGAACATCATCGGCGATGTGCGCGGCAAAAAGGCGATCATCGTCGACGACATGATCGACACCGCGGGCACCCTCTGCAACGGCGCGCAGGCGATCCTCGAAAAGGGCGGCGCCAGCGAGGTGTACGCCTGCGCCACCCACGGGGTACTCTCCGGGCCCGCGCTCGAGCGGATTGAACAGAGCTGCATCAAGGAGCTCGTCCTGCTTGACACCATCCCCATCCCGCCTGAAAAGATGCTCGACAAAATCACCATGCTGTCGGTCGCGCCCGTCTTCGCGGAGGCGATCGAACGCATCTACGAGGACAAGCCGGTGTCCCCCCTCTTCGTCTGACGCCGGCGCGAAATTCACAATCCAGAGACGGGGTATCCGACGATATCCCGTCCTTTTCCCGTCTGCGGGAAGAAGGAGCGGTTCCATGTTTTTGAAACGCCAGACAAAAACCCTCTCCGCCCTGCCGCGCGGCCCGGTGGAGTATCTCGTCGTCGGCCTGGGGAACCCCGGCCGCGACTATGAAAACACCCGTCACAACGCGGGCTTCCTGGCCGTCGACGCCCTCGCCGAAAAGCTGGGGGCCAAAATCGACCGACTCAAATTCAAATCCCTCTGCGGCGACGCGATGATCGGGGAGCACCGGGTGCTGCTGATGAAGCCCTCCACCTTCATGAACAACTCGGGCGAGGCGGTGCGCGACGCGATGCAGTTCCACAAGATCCCCATCGAGCAGGTGCTCGTCCTCTTCGACGACGTAAGCCTCGACGTGGGCCGCCTGCGCATCCGGCGGCAGGGCAGCGACGGCGGCCACAACGGCATCAAAAGCATCATCTATCTGACCGGGAAGGACACTTTCCCCCGCGTCAAGATCGGCGTGGGCAAAAAGCCCCGCCCCGATTACGACCTGGCCGCGTGGGTGCTCGGCAAGTTCCCCGCCGACCAGGCGGAAACGCTCGACAAGGTGTTCGACACCGCCGCCCGCGCCGCCATGCTCATCGTCGACGGCAAGATCGACCTTGCGATGAACCGCTACAACTCTTAGGCTTTTTGGTTTGCCGCTCATCGAGCGGCGGAGTTGCCGGGTCCCGCCCCGGCAGGCGGCCCCATTTCTTGTGCGGACAAGAAATGGGGGAAAGAAGCCGCAGGGGGCTT
>NZ_JANFZX010000066.1:0-13566 GCF_024461615.1 Anaerotruncus sp. DFI.9.16 | reverse complement strand
CCCCCCCCCCCCCCCCCCCCCCCCCCCCCCCCCCCCCCCCCCCCCCCCCCCCCTAGGCTCCCAGGATTTCGGAGACGTACATGATGTGGTAATCCTTTTCGGGATACCAGCGGGAATCGGGCTCGTGGTCGAGGAAGCAGGCGGGGTCCATCGGCTGGCGGTAGAGCTTGCGGCAGGTGAGCGCGAGCTCCGACTGCGTGAGCACCGGCGCGCCGTCGAGTGCGACGGCCTCGAAGCCGCAGACGGCGAGCTTCTCCTCCGCACGGCCCGAGTGGGACCCGCAGTAGTTCATCTGCTGGCGGTACTGCTCGGGCAAAAAGCAGACGGAAAACCGTTCACTCCGGTCGAGCAGCTCGCGGGTGAACCGCTGGGGCCTCAAAAAGACCCAGGTGACCGGACGGTTCCACATGATGCCCACGCCGCCCCAGCTCGCGACCATGGTGTTGACCTTTTCGCCCGACTGGGTCGTGACCATTGCCCACTGATGATGGATCGCTTCAAACGGGTTGACGGCCAGCTCGTAGGGGGATATTTTCTGCATATTCTATCATTCCTTCCGTATGTATTCTTCCATGTAATCCCTATTATAGCACGCCCTTTCTGCGAAAAGAACCTCTTTTTGTGCAACTTTACCCAATTAAATTTTTACGATGCTGAATATTTATACGTAAAAATGCTTGCATTTGCATAAATATAATGTATAATAGGGGTATCGAATGAATGATTAACCAACGGAGGAATGAAATATGGAACAGAAATTCAATAAAGTCGTTTTGGCGTATTCGGGCGGTCTGGACACCTCGGTCATCATCCCCTGGCTCAAGGAGCATTACGGCTGCGAGGTGATCGCGGTCGCGGCCAACGTCGGGCAGGGCATGGGCGAGCTTGAGGGGCTGGAGGAGAAGGCCATCAAGACGGGCGCGTCCAAATGCTACATCGAGGACCTCACCGAGGAGTTCGTCAACGATTTCATCGTCCCGACCGTCAAGGCGGGCGCGGTCTATGAGGGCAAGTATCTGCTGGGCACCTCCTTCGCGCGGCCGGTCATCGCGAAACGTCTGGTTGAGATCGCCAAGAAGGAGGGCGCGGACGCGATCGTCCACGGCTGCACCGGCAAGGGCAACGACCAGGTACGTTTCGAGCTGACGATCAAGGCGTTCGCGCCCAACATGCCGATCATCGCCCCGTGGCGGTTCTGGGAGCTCAACTCGCGGGAGAAGGAGATCGCCTACGCGGAGGCGCACAACGTCCCGCTCAAGATCAACCGGGAGACCAACTACTCCAAGGACAAGAACCTCTGGCATCTGTCGCACGAGGGCCTCGACCTCGAGGACCCCGCGAATGAGCCGGACTACGACAAGATCCTCGAGATGGGCGTTTCGCCCGAGAAGGCCCCCGACAAGCCCACCTATGTGACGATCAGCTTTGAAAAGGGCGTGCCGGTCGCGATCGACGGCCAGAAGATGAAGCCGGTCGACATCGTCTACAAGCTTAACGAGCTGGGCGGCAAAAACGGCATCGGCATCATCGACATGGTCGAAAACCGGCTGGTCGGCATGAAGAGCCGGGGCGTCTACGAGACCCCGGGCGGCACCATCCTCTACGCGGCCCACCAGTCGCTCGAGGAGATCACGCTTGACAAGGAGACCCAGCACTACAAGATGCAGATGGGCATCAAGTACAGCGAGCTCGTCTACAACGGCCAGTGGTACACCCCGCTGATGGAGGCGCTCAACGCCTTCGTCGACAAGACGCAGGAGACGGTGACCGGCGACGTGAAGCTCAAGCTCTACAAGGGCAACATCATGAACGCCGGCATGACCTCCCCGCACTCCCTCTATTCGGAGGAGATCGCCACCTTCGGCGAGGACCACGTCTACGACCAGGCGGATTCCGCGGGGTTCATCAACCTCTTCGGCCTGCCGATCAAGGTCAAGGCGCTGCTCGACGAAAAGAAGATCAAATAAAGAAACTGCACAGAGTTTTTAGCTGTAACGCGGGGACGTCTGCCTTCCGCGTTACAGGCATTTCACAACGCGTAAAGGAGAAGCCGGTATATGAAGATGTGGGCGGGACGGTTTTCCAAAGAGGTCGACGACCGGGTAAACGACTTCAATTCCTCCATCCGGTTCGACTGCCGGATGTATGAGCAGGATATCAAGGGCTCGCTGGCGCACGCCGCGATGCTCGCGGCGCAGGGGATCATCCCGCAGGAGGACGCGGACACGATCGCGGCGGGGCTCGAGGGCATCCTTGCGGATCTAAAAAGCGGCGCGCTCGTCTTCGACCCCGGCGCGGAGGACATCCACATGTTCGTCGAGGCGGAGCTCACAAAGCGGATCGGCGGCGCGGGCAAGCGCCTGCACACCGCGCGCAGCCGCAACGACCAGGTCGCGCTCGACCTGCGGCTGACGCTGCGGGAGGAGGCAAAGGAGATCAAAGCCCTGCTGCTCGCGCTCATTTCGGAGCTGCGCGATCGGGCGGCGGAGCACCTCGACACGGTCATGCCCGGCTACACCCATTTGCAGCGGGCGCAGCCGGTGACCTTCGCCCACCACCTGGCGGCCTACGCCAGCATGTTTTCGCGCGACGTGGGGCGGGTGTCCGACGCGGCGGCGCGGATGGAATACTGCCCGCTCGGCTCGGGCGCGCTCGCCGGGACGACCTACCCGATCGACCGGCAGCGGACGGCGGAGGCGCTCGGGTTTCGCGCGCCGACGGCAAACTCGCTCGACGGGGTGTCCGACCGGGACTTCTGCATCGAGCTGGCGAACGCGATCGCGGTCATCATGATGCACCTGTCGCGCTTCTCGGAGGAGATCGTGGCGTGGTGCTCGTGGGAATTCAAGTTTATCGAGCTGGACGACGCCTTCGCGACCGGCTCGTCGATCATGCCGCAGAAGAAAAACCCCGACGTGGCCGAGCTGGTGCGCGGCAAGACGGGGCGGGTGTACGGCGACCTGATGACGCTGCTCACGATGATGAAGGGGCTTCCGCTCGCCTACAACAAGGATATGCAGGAGGACAAGGAGGCGATCTTCGACGCGGTGGACACGGTGAAGCTCTGCCTCAGGACCTTCACGCCGATGCTCCACACGATGACGGTGCGCAGGGAAAACATGCGCGCGGCGGCGGCGAAGGGGTTCATCAACGCGACCGACTGCGCCGACTACCTGACCAAGAAGGGGGTCCCCTTCCGCGACGCGTACAAGATCACCGGCGGGCTGGTGGCGGAGTGCATCCGCCGGGGACTGACGCTGGAAACCCTGCCGCTGGAGGACTACCGGGCGGCGAGCGGGGTCTTCGCGGAGGACGTGTACGGCGCGATCAACCTGGAAACCTGCGTGAAGGGCCGGCTCAGCGAGGGCGGGCCGTCGCCCGACGCGGTGAAAAAACAGCTCGCGCTGATTACGGCGTTTCTGAACGAAAATTAAAACAAAAGTTTTCGCCCGCCTTTTTTAAAAAGGCGGCGGGTTGTCAGGGCGGAGCCCTGACGCGCGGCGCGCACGCCGCAAGACGCTTTGTCCTTCGGGCGCTTTTTGGAAAAGGGTGTGGGGAAACCTTTTGCAAGAAAAAAGGTTTCCCCATGTCCGGGGGCTTTGCCCCTGGACCCCACGGCCTTTGAAAAGGCCGGCGAAATGTTTGATGATTTGAGGTGTTCCCATGGCGAAAATCAAAGCGGGCGTCATCGGCGCCACCGGCTACGCGGGACTCGAGATCGTGCGGCTGCTCCTTTCCCACCCTTTTGTCGAGGTCGCGGCCGTCTCCTCCGTCTCCTTTGAGGGACAGACGATCAGCGAAATCTATCCGCAGCTCACCGGCATCTTCGGCGAGACCCTCACCAATGACGCCGCCGTCGTCGGCCGCTGCGACGTCGTCTTCGGCTCGCTGCCCGCCGGGCTCTCCGAGCCCATCGCGCGCCGGTGCTTCGACGCGGGCAAGCTCTACATCGATATGGGCGCGGATTTCCGCCTCAAAAACGAGGCGGCTTACAAGCAGTGGTATGGCAAGGACTACGCCGACCCCGCGCTGCATGAGGCCGCCGTCTACTGCATCCCCGAGCTGCACCGGGCGAGGCTCGCGGGCGCGAAGCTCATCGGCAACCCCGGATGCTACCCCACCTCCGTCGCGCTCGGGCTCGCGCCCGCCGTGAAGGCCGGCGCGATCGATCCCGCGACCCTCGTCATCGACTCGAAGTCGGGCGCGACCGGCGCGGGCCGCGGCCTCGCCCTCAACACCCACTACACCGAGTGCAACGAGGCGTTCGCGCCCTACAAGGTCGCCGCCCACCGCCACACCCCCGAGATCGAGCAGACCCTTTCCGAGTTCGCCGGGCGGGAGGTGAGGGTCACCTTCGTGCCGCACCTGCTCGCCGTCAACCGGGGCATCGTCTCGACGATGTACGCGAATTTCATGCCCGGCTTCGACCTCGCGGCCGTGCGGAAGCTCTATGAGGCGTTTTACCTGGAGGAGGCGTTCGTCAAGGTGCTGCCCGACGGGGCGGTTGCAAACCTCAAGAACGTCAAATACTCCAACTACTGCCACATCTCCCTGCACGCCGACGCCCATACCGGCCGCCTGATCGTCGTCTCGACGATCGACAACATGGTCAAGGGCGCGGCCGGGCAGGCGATCCAGAATATGAATATTGCGCTCGGGCTCGAGGAGGACGCGGGGCTCCGCATCATCCCGCCCGCGTTTTAAAGAGGAAGGAGTGAACCGGCATGTCCTATACATTCGTCGAGGGCGGCGTCTGCGCCGCCAAAGGCTTTTCGGCGGGCGCCGTCCACGCGGGCATCCGCAAGAACCGCACCAAGAACGATCTCGCGCTCATCGTGAGCGATAAGCCCTGCGCGGCCGCCGCGATCTACACGCAGAACAAGGTCAAGGGCGCGCCCATTCTCGTGACGCAGGCGCACCTGAAGGACGGCCATGCGAAGGCGTTCCTCTGCAACTCCGGCAACGCCAACACCTGCAATGCCGACGGCGTCGACATCGCGAACGCCATGTGCGGGAGCGCGGCCGCCGCGCTGCGGATTTCGTCCGACGACGTGATCGTCGCGTCGACCGGCGTGATCGGCCAGCCGCTGCCGCTTGCGCCCATCACCTCCGCCATGCCCGCGCTGGCCGCTTCCCTTTCGGAGACGGGGAGCGCGGACGCCGCCGAGGCGATCATGACCACCGACACCAAGCGCAAGGAGGTCGCGGTGCGGTTCCCGCTCGGCGGCAAAACCTGCACGATCGGCGGCATCGCCAAGGGCTCGGGGATGATCCATCCCAATATGGCCACCATGCTCTGCTTTGTCACGACCGACGCGGCCATCTCCCCGGCCCTGCTCCAGAAGGCGCTCAAATGCGTCGCGGACGAGACCTTCAACATGGTCTCGGTCGACGGGGACACCTCCACCAACGACATGCTCTCCATCCTCGCAAACGGCGAGGCGGGCAACGCGGAGATCGTCTCGATGGACGCCGACTATTACCACTTCGCGCAGGGGCTCATGATGGTCTGCCGCCAGATCGCCAAGGAGCTGGCCGCCGACGGCGAGGGCGCGTCCAAGCTGCTCGAGTGCACCGTCACCGGAGCGCCCGACAAGGAGACCGCCAAAAAAGTCGCCAAATCGGTCGTCTGTTCGAGCCTCTTCAAGGCCGCGATGTTCGGCGAGGACGCCAACTGGGGCCGTATCCTCTGCGCGATCGGTTACACCGACGCGGAGTTCGAGATCGACCGGGTGGCGGTCAGCCTCTCCTCCGACGCGGGCAGCGTCCACGTCTGCGAAAACGGCGCGGGCGTTCCCTTCAGCGAGGAGGAAGCCAAGGCGGTGCTCGGCGAAAAAGAGATCCGCATCGAGGTTGACATGGGCCAGGGCGGGGAATCCGCCACCGCATGGGGCTGCGATTTGACCTATGACTACGTAAAAATCAATGGCGATTACCGCACCTGACCTGCGGCAAACGGCGCGAGGCGGTGTTGGCTTCGGTCGCGCGCTTCGGTCGCGCGCTTCGGTCGCGTACACATGTACGCGGCCCTCGCGGTTTCCCTGCCGCCTTGCCCCGCATCCGTTTTCCGCGGTCAGGGGGCGCGGCAGGGGATTCTTCGGCGCGGGCGGACAGCAACCAATTGGGAGGAGAGGGATAGCATGCAGATTACGAACTCCGATAAGGCGCAGGTGCTCGCGGAGGCGCTGCCCTATATCCAGGACTACGCGGGCAAGGTGGTCGTCGTAAAGTACGGCGGCAATGCGATGGTCGACGGCGCGCTCAAGGCCGCCGTCATGAGCGACATCGTGCTGCTCTCGCTCGTCGGCATCAAGATTGTATTGGTGCACGGCGGCGGGCCCGAGATCACCGAAACGCTCAAGGCCATCGGCAAGGAGAGCAAGTTCATCGGCGGCCTGCGCTACACCGACGAGGAGACCCTCAAGGTGGCGCAGATGGTGCTCGCGGGCAAGACCAACAAGGACCTCGTCAACCTGCTCGAGCAGCAGGGGGGCCGGGCGATCGGTCTCTGCGGCATCGACGGCCGGATGATCTCGGCCAAAAAGATCGAGGGTGAGGCCGACCTCGGCTTTGTCGGGGAGGTCACGGGCGTCGACGCGACCGTGCTGCGCGACGCGCTCGACCGGGGCTACATCCCCGTCATCGCCACCCTCGGCTGCGGGGAGGACGGCACCGTCTACAACATCAACGCCGATTCGGCGGCCTGCCGCATCGCGGCCGAACTGCACGCCGAAAACCTCATCTCCATGACCGACGTGCGCGGCCTGCTCCGCAACAGGGACGACGAAAACACGCTGATCCCCGAGGTTAAGGTCAGCGAGGTGCCCCTGCTCGTGCGGCAGGGGGTCATCGCGGGCGGCATGATCCCCAAGGTGGAGTGCTGCGTCGAGGCGGTGCGCCGCGGCGTCAAGCGCGCCTTCATCATCGACGGGCGCATCCCCCACTCGATCCTCATCGAGCTCATGACCAACGAAGGCATCGGCACGATGTTCTTAGGATGACCAGGGGGACTTTTCAAAGTCCCCCTGGACCCCGAAACGTTTGGTTCAGGCGGGGCGCGGCGCGCCGCCGCGCGCGCGTTTCGTGAGACAAAGCTCTCGCCCGCCTTTTACACACGTCCCGTGAGACAAAAGTTTTCGCCCGCCTTTTTTGAAAAGGCGGCGGGTTGTCAGGGCGGAGCCCTGACGCGCGGCGCGCACGCCGCAAGACGCCTTGTCCTTCAGGCGGATTTTGGAAAAGGGTGTGGGGAAACCTTTTCCAAGACAAAAGGTTTCCCCACGGAGAGAAAGGGTGATGATCATGAGCCTCATGGAGGAGGACAGACAATACATCGCGAACACCTACGGGCGGTTCCCGCTGGCGGCGGTGAGCGGCAAAAACGCCACCTGCCTGGACGAGAACGGGAAAACCTACATTGATTTTTCCAGCGGCATCGGGGTCAACTCCCTCGGCTTCTGCGACGAGGGGTGGGCCGCGGCGGTCGCGAAGCAGGCGGCCGCCCTCCAGCACATCTCCAACCTCTACTACACCGCGCCGATGGTGAAGGTGGCCAAAGCCCTCTGCGAGCGGACGTTTGCCGACAATGTGTTTTTCTGCAATTCGGGCGCGGAGGCCAACGAGGGCATGATCAAGACCGCCCGCAAGTACAGCTTCGATAAATACGGCAGGGGCCGCCACAAAATCGTGGCGCTTGAAAATTCCTTCCACGGGCGCACCGTCACGACCCTCGCCGCGACGGGGCAGGAGGTCTTCCACCGCTATTTTGACCCGTTCACCGGCGGATTCTCCTTTGTGAAGGCGGGGGATATCGCCGCGCTCGAGCACGCCGCCGACGGGGAGACCTGCGGCATCCTGCTGGAGCTTATCCAGGGGGAGGGCGGCGTGGTGCCGCTCGACCGGGAATTCGTCGACGCGGCGGCGCGCATCTGTAAGGAGCGCGACATCCTGCTGATGGTCGATGAGGTGCAGACGGGAATCGGCCGCACCGGAAAGCTGCTCTGCTGTGAGCACTACGGGATTACGCCCGACCTCGTCTCGCTGGCGAAGGGCCTCGGCGGCGGACTGCCGCTCGGCGCGGTGCTCTTCGGCGAAAAATGCGCCCACACCCTCGGCGCGGGCGACCACGCCACCACCTTCGGCGGCAACCCGGTGGCCTGCGCGGGCGCTTTGGAGGTGCTCGGACGCATTGACGAAGGGCTGCTTCAGGAGGTCGCGGAAAAGGGCGCGTACATCACAAGGGCGGTCGAAGGGATGCCGCACGTCGTGAGCGTCGAGGGAAAGGGGCTCATGCTCGGCGTGACGCTCGAGGGGGTCAACAGCCGCGAGGCGGCCGCCGCCTGCCTCGAAAAGGGGCTCATCATCCTGACCGCCAAGGCGAAGCTGCGGATGCTGCCCCCGCTCACCATCACCTATCCGGAAATCGATGAAGGCTTAAAAAGACTGAAAGAGGTGCTCGAACATGAATCATCTGCTGAAACTGCTTGACCTTTCCAACGAGGAGATCATCGAACTGCTGAACCTCGGCGACCAGCTCAAATACGAGCTCAAACACGGCATCCGCCACCAGCACCTGAAGGGGAAAACGATGGGGATGATCTTTCAGAAATCCTCCACCCGGACCCGTGTCTCCTTTGAAGTCGGCATGGCGCAGCTCGGCGGTTCGGCGCTCTTCCTGTCGGCGCGGGATTTGCAGATCGGCCGCGGCGAGCCGGTGCAGGACACCGCCCGGGTGCTCTCCCGGTACCTCGACGGCATCATGATCCGCACCTTCGCCCAGCAGGAGGTCGAGGACCTCGCCAAATACGGCTCGATCCCCATCATCAACGGCCTGACCGACTTCTGCCACCCCTGCCAGGTGCTTGCCGACCTCATGACCATCCGCGAATACAAGGGCGGTCTTGAGGGGCTCAAAATGTGCTACATCGGCGACGGCAACAACATGGCCAACTCCCTCATCGTCGGCGGCCTCAAGACGGGGATGTCCGTCGCGGTCGCGACCCCCGCCGGCTACCGGCCCGACCCGGCGGTGCTCGATTTCGCCAAGCCCTACGGCGACAAATTCCTGCTCACCTCCGACATCCGCGCCGCCGCCGAAAAGGCCGACGTCGTCTTTACCGACGTGTGGGCGTCGATGGGCATGGAGGAGGAGGCGGAGAAGCGCCGCGCCGCCTTCAAGGGCTACCAGGTGAACGAGGAGCTTCTCGGGCTCTGCGCGCCCGACGCGATGGTGCAGCACTGCCTGCCCGCCCACCGCGGCGAGGAGATCACCGACGAGACGTTTGAAAAGCACGCCAACGAAATCTTCGACGAGGCGGAAAACCGCCTGCACGCCCAGAAGGCCGTCATGGTCAAGCTGATGGCGGGCAAATAGGATGAAAAAACAGGAGGCTCCATGAGGGACCTCCTGTTTTTTGAAGCGCGCAGCAAACGGGCGCGCGATTGACACTGCTTCCACGATGGGCTAAAATAGACACAAACCCGGGCGGCAACGCCGAAAGGACGGACCGATGAACGTGAAAAAGCTGCTGGCGCTTCTGCTGGCGATCATGCTGACAGCCTCCCTCACCGCCTGCGGGCAGAAGGAGCGGGGCGGGGAAAGCTCCTCCCCCGCGCCCGAGGAGGAGCCCGATCCCAACTGGCCGGTCGCGATCGGCGACATCCGCATCCCCGAAAAGCCGCGCGCGGCCGTCTCCCTCTCGCCCGCGCTGACCGAGGTGATCTTCGAGCTCGGCGCGGAAAACCAGCTCGCCGGAGTCAGCGACTTCTGCGACTACCCCGCCGGCGCGGACGACCTGCCCCGCTGCGGCACCGCCGCGCTGCCCGATTTCGAGGCGCTTTCGGACATCCGGCCCGACGTGGTCTTTTCCTCCGCCGCCCTCTCCGAGGCGGACACGGTGAAGCTCCAGCAGATGGGCGCCGAGGTGGTCGTGCTGCCCCGCGCGCATTCGATGGACGAGCTGCGCGCGATCTACCTGAATACGGCGATCGTGCTGGGCGGGCTGGAGGACGGCGATGAGAACGGCTACGACACCTTCCGGGCGCTTGAAAACCGCTGGGACGCGCTGACCGCTGCCGCCTCGCGGGTGACCGAACGGCTGGGCGGCGTCTACCTGCGCGCAGCGCCGCTCATGATGGCGACGGGGGACGCCTTCGAGGGGGAGCTGCTCGCCGCGATCGGCGTCGAGAACGACGCGGCGGCCTACACCGGCTGGGAATACCCCGCCGACCAGGCGGTCAACCTCTATCCGGATATCATCTTCTACGACAAGGGGATCGATCCCGAATACTTTAAGGGTACCCAGGTCTACAACACGACCGACGCCTACAAGCAGGGGCGCATGTACCCGGTGGACGGCACGGCCCTGGAGCGGCAGAGCGGCAGGATGTTTGCCGAGCTGGAAAAAATGTTCGCCGAGGCGTACCCCGAGCTGGCCTCCCTGCTTGACGCGCCGCCCGAGGAGGAACCGGCGGCGGAATCCTCCTCCGGGGAGGAGAGCGGCGGGGACGACGGGATGCTCGACATCAGCGATATGACGCAGGTCGGATAGAGTGACAAACGGGACCGGGGCGGAGCCCCGGTCCCGTTTTTCTTTGCGGGCGGCCGTGTCAGAAGTTGAACTCGTCCTCCCAGGGGAAATCGCCGCTGGATTCCACATCCCTCGGCCAGTGGGCGCACCACGCCGGCAGCGGCGGGTCCTCCACCCGGTCGAGGCTGGGGGTGTAGGGCTTGAGGTCGAGGAGGGGGCTGCCGTCCTCCGCGTCGATGTAGCTTAGTCCGATCACGCCCGCCTTGGGGTCGAGATTGGTCACGGCCGCGCAGGAGAGGGCGAGGGGGTTGGGGCGCATGGGCGAGCGGGTGGCAAAGACCCCCAGGCGCTCCGGTCCCCTGACATAGGGGGACCGTTCGACCAGGTTTTCGCGGGAGCGGGCGTCGTCGCAGCCGGAAAACCACCAGAAGATATTGAGATAGCCGAAGCCCTCCAACCCGGCCATCGCCGGGCGGTAGGCCGGGTCGAGCTCCAGGCGGAAGCCGCCGCCGTCCGAACGGACGCGGCCAATTGGTTTTACTGAGTAGCTGATGTCCATAAAAAACCTCCTGTTTGATTTTTTACGGTACCGTTGCTACCAGTATAACAGCAAGCGTTGATACTACAAGCCCCAATTTTGAAAAACCGCAAATCCGTTCCCACGCATTGACGGAGGAGGGCGCGAGCGCGTATAATAGCCAAAAGGGACAACTCCGACAGGAAGGGTGGATGCAGATGATCAGCGGCGCGCAGGCGATGGTGAAATGTCTTGAGGCGGAGGGGATTTCCGTGGTATTCGGGTATCCCGGCGCGGCGATCTGCCCGTTTTACGACTGCCTCGGGCAGTCGTCCATCCGGCACATCCTCACCCGCAATGAACAGAACGCCGGCCACGCCGCGAGCGGCTACGCCCGCGTCACCGGGAAGCCCGCCGTCTGCGTCGCCACCTCCGGCCCCGGCGCGACCAACCTCTTCACTGCGATCGCCACGGCCTATGCCGACAGCATCCCGCTCGTCGCGATCACCGGGCAGGTGGAGACGGGGCTTCTGGGCCGCGACGTCTTCCAGGAGGTCGACACCACGGGCGCGGCGGAGCCGTTCACCAAATACAGCTATCTCGTCAAGGACGCTTCCGACATCCCGCGCGTCTTCAAGGAGGCGTTTTACATCGCGTCGACCGGGCGGCGCGGGCCGGTGCTGATCGACATGCCCGTCGACGTCCAGCGGCAGCTGATCAATTTCCATTACCCGCAGGAGGCGTCGATCCGGGGTTATAAGCCCCGCTTCCGGGGTCATGCCGTGCAGGTGAAGCGGGTCGCGGAGGCAATCCGCGCCGCCAAGCGCCCGCTGCTCTGCGTGGGCGGCGGCGCGATCGCGGCGGGCGCGCAAAAGCAGGTGCGCGCCCTCTGCGAGGCGATCTCGCTGCCCGCGGTGAGCACCCTCATGGGCATCGGCGCGCTGCCCGCCGGGCATCCGCTCTATTTCGGGATGCTCGGACAGAGCGGCGGCTGCGCCGCAAACGAGGCGGTCGCCGAAAGCGACCTGCTCATCATCCTCGGCGCGCGCGCCGACAACCGCGCGATGGCCAAGCCCGACCAGATCGAGGCGGCGACCGCCGTCGTGCACATCGACATCGACGCGGCGGAGATCGGCAAAAACCTCGGCACCACCATCCCCCTCGTCGGGGACGCGGCCGCCGTGCTCGAACAGCTTCTCGAGCAGTCGCCGCGCGGCGAGTGGGGCAAATGGCTCGAATGGCTGCGCGCCCGCCGCGCGCGGGAGGCGGCGCCCGCAGCGGCGCCGCCCAGGGCGGGCTGCGTCGATCCGGAGGCGTTCGTGCGTCTGCTCTCCGCCAAAATGGAACCCGACGCGATCTATGTCTCCGACGTGGGGCAGAACCAGATCTGGTCGGCGAAAAACTGCGCGGTCAGGGACGGGCTCTTCCTCACGACGGGCGGCATGGGCACGATGGGCTACGCGCTGCCCGCCGCCCTCGGCGCGAAGCTGGCCTGCCCCGGGCGGCAGGTCGTCGCCGTCTGCGGCGACGGGGCGTTCCAGATGGCCATGATGGAGCTTGCCACCGCCAACCAGCACGGGGTGCCGATCAAGCTCGTCGTGATGCGCAACGATATGCTCGGCATGGTGCGCGAAATCCAGCAGAGGGAATACCGGGGCCGGGAAACCGCGGTCGCCCTTGCGGGCGGTCCGGAGATCGGCGGGATTGCCGGGGCGTACGGCGTCCCCTTCGACCGGATCGATTCCATGGAGGAGGCCGGGGCCGCGGTGGAGCGGTTTCTTGCGGCGGACGGTTCGTATATCCTCGAATGTGTCGTCAACCCGCGGGAGGAAACCCGCTGACAGGAGGGAAAGCGTATGAAACAGATCATGTCGGTGCTGGTGGAAAATAAGGCGGGCGTGCTCTCCCGCACGGCGGGGCTTTTCGCGCGCCGGGGCTTCAACATCGAAAGCCTCGCGGTGGGCGAGACCGAGGACCCCACCGTCTCCCGCATGACCATCGTCGTCGAGGGGGACGAGCGCACGATTGAGCAGGTGGAAAAGCAGCTCAATAAACAGATCGACGTCATCAAGGTCAAGCTCCTTGAGACCGACGCGTCCACCCGCCGCGAGCTCATTCTTATCAAGACGAACGCCACACAGCAGAACCGCGGGGAAGTCATCGACATCGCCACGATCATGAACGCCAAGATCGTCGACCTCTCCCGCGCCACCCTCACGGTTGAGATGTGCGACCGCCCCGAGCGGGTCGACCTGCTGATCGATATGCTTACCCCCTACGGCATCGCCGAGATCGCCCGCACGGGGATGATCGCCCTTCAGAAGGGCGCCGACGCCATTCGGAAGTGATTTGCCGCTCAGGGGCTTGTCGGTTGCCCGCCGGCAGGGGCCTTCTTAGGTTTGCCGCTCGGAGAGCGGTGGAGCTTGCCGGGTCCTGCCCCGGCGTGGTTTTGGATTTGCCGCGCTGCACCCGGCGGGGCTTTAGATGCGCTCCTCGCCTGCGGCGAGCGCCGCAGAGCGGCGA
>NZ_JANFZX010000065.1:0-14074 GCF_024461615.1 Anaerotruncus sp. DFI.9.16 | reverse complement strand
CCCCCCCCCCCCCCCCCCCCCCCCCCCCCGCCCTGTTTTTGTCAGCCTGGGAAGGCCGTACCGACGATCTCGACGAGGCGTGGGAGAACCGCCTCGACGATCAGCCGCCCCTTTTCCGCCGAGGAGGAACGCGCGGTCGCGAGGACCCCGGTGGAGGGAATGGCGTCTTTATCGATGGGGTATTTGAAGTAGGGGCAGGGCGCGGCGCCCTTTGAATCGACGATGAGCTCCTCCCGCACAAGCTCGGGCGCGAAATAGAGCATGAGGGAGGTCTCGGTGATCGCCGCGTGCTCGAACGCCCAGCCGGGGAAGGGCACCTCGTCGAAGAGGCGGCCGATCAGTTCCTCGGGCATGGGGTCCCACCAGTTGGAGAGCACGAGGGTGACGCGGTCCCCATAACGGGCGCTGCACAGGTCCATCGCCTCGATGAGGAAGGGGTCGTTTTCAAAGTGCGCGTTCATAATGAAGATTTTGGTGAAGCCGTCCCGCACGAACTCGTCGAACAGATCGGAGGCGAGCTGCTGGAGCGTCGCGCCGTTCAGGTCGATCGTGCCGGGAAAGAGGGGCCCGCCGCCGCTCAGGGGCTTCGACTTATAGCCGTAGGAGAGGGTGGGGGCGACCACGCCGCCAACCGCCTGGGCGAGCCGGCAGGCGAACTGCTCGGCGAGCACCGCGTCCACGCAGAGCGGCAGGTGCGGCCCGTGCTGTTCGGTCGCGCCGACCGGGAGGATGAGGACCCGGTCCTTTTTCGCCTCAAATTCCCGCCAGGTCATCCGTTCCATCTTGACTTCTTCAAACATACAGCGCCCTCCTTTTGGATGTTCATCACATAATCAAATGATAAGGGAAAAGGATTGTGGCTACAATGTACAAAAAGTCCGAAAGCTCGCCAAATGCTTGTACGCAGGGTACAATGACGAAGCCGTTTCGCTGTGCTATGCTTTTTAACAGAGAACACGGCGGCCATCGGCCCGCCTGGATCAAAGGGGATTTCTGCACATGAAGAGAACCTTATTTCTGAACGCGAAGCTCAAGGGCGCCGCCGGCGTCACCGACCTTTTGGTGGAGGACGGCGTCTTTTCGGAGATCGCCCCCGGCCTGGGCGCCCGGTATCCGGAGGCCGAGCGGGTGGACCTCGGCGGGAAGCTGACGCTTCCGCCCTATGTGGAGCCGCACATCCATCTGGATTATGTATATACGGCGCGCGAACCCGGCGCGAAAAACCACAGCGGGACCCTCTTCGAGGGTATCCAGCGCTGGTCGGAGACAAAGGGCGGCATGTCCGGGGAGGAGATCAAGCGCCGCGCCCGCATCGCCCTGCGCAAGCAGATCCTGAGCGGCATCCAGTACGTCCGCACCCATGTGGACGTGACCGACCCCAACCTCACCGGCCTGAAGGCGATGCTGGAGCTGCGCGAGGAGGTCTCCGACCTCGTCACCATGCAGATCATCGCCTTCCCGCAGGAGGGGATGTACTCCTTCCCGGGCGGGGACGAGCTCGTCGAGGAGGCGCTCAGGATGGGCGCCGACGTCGTCGGCGCGATCCCGCACTTTGAATTCACCCGCGAGTTCGGGCTGCGCTCGGTCAAAAAGGCGGTCGAGCTCGCGATCAAATACGGAAAGCTCGTGGATATCCACTGCGACGAGACGGACGACGAGCAGTCCCGCTTCCTCGAGGAGCTGGCCGCGCAGGCCTACCTCGGCGGCATCGGCGAACTGACCACCGCCAGCCACACCTGTGCGATGGCCTCCTACAACAACGCCTACACCGCCAAGCTCTTTAAGCTGCTCAAGCTCGCGAAGCTCAACTTCATCTCCTGCCCGACCGAGAACATGCATCTTCAGGGCCGGTGCGACAGCTACCCCAAGCGCCGCGGCGTGACCCGCGTGCCCGAGCTGCTCGCCGAGGGACTCAACGTCTGCTTCGCGCAGGATTCGATCTCCGACCCGTGGTATCCGCTCGGTTCGGGGAACCTCATGAACATCCTCGACGCCGGCCTGCACGCCTGCCAGCTCACGAGCATCGAGCAGATCTACGGCGCGCTCGACTTGATCACGGTGAACGGCGCGAAGACGCTGCACATCCAGGATGCCTACGGCATCGCGCCGGGCAGGGACGCCAACTTTATCGTGCTCAACGCCACCGACGAGTTTGATGCGGTCTGCGAACGCGCGAGCGTCGCCTGTTCGGTGCGCGGGGGAGAATTCCTCTTCCGGCGGTTCGAGCAGGTCGAAACCGACCGGGGCTTTTTACGGGAGGAACCGCTATTTTTCGATGAATTCCGCGGCAAGGATGCTGTTGAAGAGTTCGTGCCGGACAAACGCATCGTCTAAATCCTTGGCGAGCAGCCCCTTGATCGTGTTAAGGCGGTAGATGAGGGTGTTGCGGTGGATATAGAGCGCCTGGGAGGTCCGCAGCAGGTTGCAGTTGTTGTAGAGGTAGCTGCGCAGCGTGCCCACGAGGTCGGAGCCGTTCTTTTGGTCCGCCTCGAGCAGCGGCCCGAGGTTTTCCCGGGAGTACTTCCGGATCTCCTCGGGGTTCTCGATTTCAAAGAACAGCCGGAAGATGCCGAGCTCGGAATAGTGCAGCACCTGTTCCCGGCTGATCCCCTTGGCCATCGTGGCCAGCGCCTTTTTGGCCTCCGAGTAGCTCGTCCGGATGGGGCAGCCCTTCTGGCACACCCGTCCGAAGCCGAGGCGCAGCGGCGCGTGGGGATAGCGCTTGGAGAGCACGCCGAACGTCTCGGTGAGGCATTTGTCAAGCGCGTCGGCGTCCCGTTCGGTCTTGCCGAGCGCGAGGCAGACGACCGTGTTGAGATATCCCATCGCCAGGACGCTGCGCCCCTCCCCCTCGCCGCACGATTTGAGGGTGTGGGAGAGGTCGCTCTTGATGGTGTCCAGGGCGGCGGCCGCCGGGTCCCCGGCCTGGATCTCCGCCACCGCGATGAAGCGGAAGGCGCGCTGGGGGATCCCGAACAGCCCGGAGAGCTCCTCGAAGGTGCGGCTGTCGTCCGCGGAAAAGAGCAGCTGTTCCAGGAACCGCTGCCCCTTCTTCGACTGCTCCTTGCGGTACATAATGTTTTCGGAGATCTCCTGCGTCACGTCGATCAGCTTGACGTCCCAGGGCATCTCGAAGAGCGGGAAGCAGGACGCGTCGGCCAGCTCGACCAGCGACGGGGGGGATCTCGGGGATGTAGCGTTCCCCGGTGAGCATGACCATGCCGGCCAGCCCCTTGGAGACCGATTCACGCATAAGGGAGAGCAGGCTCTCCTCCCCGCAGTCGAGACCCGCGCCCGAAATGAAGATCAGCTCCCCGCCGTGCAGCCACTGGGAGATGGTCGAGGTGGTGCAGATGAACGGCCAGGAGATCTGCCGGTAGAGCCCCTTTTCACCGGCGACCAGCCGGATCTGCTTGAAGTGCCTGAGGCCCTTGAGGTCCGCGCAGGAGATGGACATGGGGCGTCCTCCTTCCAAAACATTGCAGGCGGCAAACGCAAAAAAACCTGATCGTACCAGCCTGAAAGTATCAGGACCATTATAATACAACCCCCATTTTTTGACCATGTCATAATTTTACAGATAGGAGTGTTACCGCATGAAACAAGCGTGGGAATGGGATTACGAAATGTTCAGCGGCGCGGTGCCGGTGAAGGACCGCACCGACCTCATCCAGTGGGACAACCTTTTGGAGGGCAAGTTCCTCGAGGAGGCGCGCCAGATGCTCGAGAGCGGCAAGGGCGCGTGGACCAAGCCTCTGCCCGAGTCGAAGGCGCCCTACTCCAAGATGCTCGGCGCGATCAGCAGCATGGCGAACATGGGCTACGACGTCACCGAGGCGGACAAGCTCATTCCGCTGGCGTTCGACGCGATCCGGGAGGACCGCCTCATCGACCTGCAGGTCCTCAACGCGCGGGTGTTCAAGGCGCTCGCCGAGGCCCCCAAGATCGAGGGGCACCCCTACTGGTCCTACGTGGTCTACGAGAGCTTTGAGCAGTACCTGCAAAACGCGCAGCTCTGCGACTATCCCGATTACCGGCTTCCCGGCCGGGAGGAGCTCTTCGACCGGGTGCACGCGGGCTGGCTGGGCGAGATCATCGGCTCGGCGCTCGGCACGGCGGTGGAGGGCTTCAAATCCTCCAGGCTGTGGGAGGTGTTCGGGGAGATCGACGGCTACGTCAAGCCCCCCGAGACCCTCAACGACGACATCACCTTCGAGCTCGCGCTGCTCGAGGCGTTCCGTGAAAAGGGTTACGCGATCGATTCCGACGACATCGCCGACAAGTGGGTGGGGCTCATCCCCTTCGCCTACACGGCCGAGGAGGTCGCCCTGCGCCACATGCGCTCGGGCATCTATCCGCCGCAGAGCGGCTACCTCGTCAATCCCTACCGCGAGATGATCGGCGCCGCGATGCGCGCGGCCATCTGCGGCGCGCTCGCCCCCGGCAGGCCCAGGCTGGCCGCCGAGCTCGCCTGGAAGGACGGGCGGGTCTCCCACCACAACAACGGCATCCTCGCGGAGGTCTTCAACGCGGTGCTCGTCTCGATGGCCTACGTCGAGACCGACATGCGCACCGTTCTGGAGAAGGCGATGCGCGCCATCCCGATGGACAGCGAGTTCTACACCGTGCTCGAGTTCGCCTTCGAGGCGTGCGAGAAATCGGCGACCTACCGCGAGGCGTGGGAGCTGTGCGAGGAAAAATACAAGCACTACAACTGGGTGCACTGCTACCCGAACATGGCCTCCGAGGTGATCGCGATCTACTTCGCGGGCAACGACTACCAAAAGGCGATGAGCATCCTGATGATGTCCGGGCAGGACAACGACTGCACCGGCGGCCCGATCGGGCACGCCTACGGCGCGATGCTCGGGACGGCGGCGCTCGACAAAAAGTTCACCGAGCCGCTCGAGGACCGGCTGGACACCTACGTGCGCACGATGGAAACCCAGAGCATCACCTCCCTTTCGGAAAAGACGACCGACGCGATCTTAAAGCACTGGCAGGAATAACGGACCCAGGAGGAAAGGAAGCCTCTTAACGATAAGCTAGGAAGAAAGGAAGTTATGAAAAAATGAAAAGATCGATCTCTCTGCTTCTCTGCCTCGCGCTCTTAGCGGGCGTCTTCGCGGGCTGCGCGACCGCCCCCGCCCCCTCGCAGGCCAGCCAGGCCCCCGCTTCCGAAGCGGCCCCCGCGCCCTCCGAGGACGCCGCCCCCGCCGAGGAGCCCGCCGCACAGGCCGAAGCGAGCGTCCCGACCGGCGACAAGCCGATCGCGCTGCTCATCCCGTCCCCCGTGGGCGACCCGTTCATCGCGCTGTGCGTGAAGGGCCTTGAGAAGCTGTCCGCCGAGACCGGGGCCGAGCTCAAGATCATTGAGACGCTCGACAAGGCGGAATATGAGGATCAGGTCCGCGCGATGGCCGAGCTGGGCGCCAACCCCGTCTACTGCATGTGGGGCGACCTGTCCGAGCTGGCCGTCAAGGTGGCTCCCGAGTATCCGGACACCAAGTTCATCCTCGCGGACGTCTACATGAAGACGAACGAGCCGAACGTCAGCTCGATCTCGGTCGACCCGTACGCCTCCTCCTTCATCGCGGGCTATCTCGCGGCGAACACCACCGAGGCCAAGAAGGTGGGCTTCATCGCCCACGCGGACCGTCCCGTCAGCCGCCGGTACCGCGACGGCTTCATCGCCGGCGTGCACCACGTCGATGAGAACATCCCCGTCGAGGTTGCCTATGTCGGCAACGACCAGGACCCCGTCAAGGGCCAGGAAGTCGCCAAGCTGATGATCCAGAATAACGGCGTCGACCTCATCTTCCAGTCCGCCTCCCGCAGCGGCCTCGGCGTCATCGCCGGCTGCGCCGACCAGGGCATCAAGTGCATCGGCAGCGACGACTACCAGGGCGACGTCGATCCGTGCGTCTTCTGGTCCGCCCTCAAGCCGTTCGACGAGGCCCTCTATGTGGAAGGCAAGAGCGTGTTCGACGGCACCTACGAGAGCGGCGACAAGGCCTACGGCCTGGCGCAGGGGCTCCCGATGTACGATCAGCGCGACTTTGACAAGCTCCCCAAGGAGCTGCAGGACGGCGTGCTCGAGATCGTCGAGGGCATCAAGAACGGCACCATCCAGGTCACTGAGGACGAAAACGTTGTAAAATAACCCCCGAACGCTCCGGTGGGCGGCAGGAAGGCTCCTGCCGCCCGCCGAATAATCCAACGGACGGAATGGTTCCGCTCAGGATGGAGGCAATTATGGAAGACGTCATTCTGGAAGTCAAGGGGATGTGCAAATACTTCGGCTCGCTCGTCGCGAACGAGGACATCAACATGACGGTGAAGCGCGCGTCGGTGCATTCGATCATCGGCGAAAACGGCGCGGGCAAGTCGACGCTGATGAACATGATCGCGGGCATCTATAAGCCGAGCAAGGGCGAGGTGTTCGTCAACGGCAAAAAGGTCGTGTTCCGCAACCCCAACGACGCGGCGAAATGCGGGATCGGCATGGTCCACCAGGAATTCATGCTCTATCCCGAGCTTACGGTGCTGGAAAACCTCATGATGGGCTTTGAGACCACCCGCATGGGATATTTCCTGGACAGGAAAAAGGCGAGGAAGGATATCCAGGAGATCTGCGACAAGTACAAGTTTTCCATCCCGCTGGACGAAAAGGCGCAGGACCTGCCTGTTTCGCTCCTCCAGCAGGTGGAGATCGTGAAGGTCCTCTACAAGGGCGCGGACATCATCATCCTCGACGAGCCGACCGCGGTGCTCACCCCGCAGGGGATCGAGGGCCTGTTCGATGCGATCCGCTATCTGACTGAACACGGAAAAACTGTGATCCTGATTACCCACAAGCTCAAAGAGGTAATGGAGATCTCTGACTATATTACGGTGCTCAAAAACGGCCGCGTCACCGGCAACCTGACCCCCGCCGAGGCCAGCGAGCAGCTGCTCGCAAGCCTGATGGTCGGGCGCGAGGTGCTTTTCAACACCCAGAAGCAGGAAAAGGAGATCGGCGAGGATCTGCTGGCCGTGAAGGATTTGACCGTCAAGAGCGACGACGGCGTCGTCAAGGTCAAGAACGTCAGCTTCTCGGTGAAAAAGGGCGAGATCGTCGGCGTCGCCGGCGTCGCGGGCTCGGGGCAGGGAGAGCTGATCGAAAGCCTCTTCGGGCTGCGCAGGCCCGAATCGGGCGAGATCCGCTACAAGGGGGAGAACATCACCCACCTCTCTCCGCGCGGCCACCGGGTCGACCGGATCGGCTACGTCCCGCAGGACCGCCTCGGCACCGGCTGCGCCCGGGATTCGAGCATCCTGGAAAACTGCATCATGGGCTACCATGTGGCCCACAAGTTCAAAAACCCGCTGCTCGTCAACAAAAAGGAGGCTGAAGGGTTCTCCAAACAGGTCGTCGAGGACTTCTCGGTCAAGGCCGAAAGCGTCTACACGCAGATCGGCACCCTCTCGGGCGGAAACATCCAGAAGGTGGTCGTCGGGCGGGAGTTCTGCCAGGAGAACGACCTGCTGGTCGTCGAGGACCCCACCCGCGGCATCGACGTGGGCGCGATCGAGTTTATCTGGCAGAAGATCATCCAGATCGCGGAGGCGGGCGTCTCGGTCCTGCTCGTGAGCCACGAACTCGGCGAGGTCATGGAGCTTTCCGACCGCATCCTCGTCATGTATAACGGCGAGATTACCGGAAACCTGCGGAATACCGACGAGCTGGACGAGCAGACGGTCGGCATGTACATGTTGGGAGGGAAAAGGGATGAAGCTTAACCTCAGGCTTTCCACGAACGGAAAGCTCACCGTCCTCAAATATCTCGTCGCCGCGCTGCTGGTCATGATCATCGGATCGATCATCATCCTTTCCCAGGGCAACAGCCCGGCGGAGGCGTTCAAGGCGCTCGGCGTGGGCGCGTTCGGCAGCGTCAGCGCGATCGGCACCACGATCCGATGGGCCACCCCGAGCATCATCACCGGCATCTCCGCCGTCATCGCCTTCAAATCGGGCATCTGGAACGTGGGCATCGAGGGGCAGATGTATTTCGGCGCGTTCGTCTCGGCGGTCGTCGGCTACCAGCTGCTCATGCCCCGCGGGGTACATATCGTCGTCTGCCTGCTGGTGGCGGGGCTCAGCGGCATGATCTTCTCCTTCATCCCCGCCATCCTCAAGCTGCTGCTCGACGTCAACGAGCTGATCAGCACCCTGATGCTCAACTACGCGGCGCTGCTCTTCACCGAGTACCTGACCTTCAAGTACATGGGCTTCGACGCGTCCGAGCTGGCCGACGCGATCGCCACCCCGGACATGCAGCCGACCGCGCGCCTGTCGGTGCTCCTGCCGCGCACGAGCGCGACGACGGCGATCTTCATCGCCATCGGCATCGCGATCCTGGTGCACCTGCTCTACAAGTACACCGTCAAGGGGTACGAGCTCAAGATGGTCGGTGAGAACCTCAAGTTTTCCAAGTTCGGCGGCGTCAACTACAAGAGCACCTTCCTGACGATCTTCCTGCTCAGCGGGTTCATCGCGGGCATGTGCGGCGGCACCGAAATGATGGGCACCTTCGGCAAGTTCCGCCCCGGCTTCGCCACCAACCTCGGCTGGGACGGCGTCATGATCGCCTCGATCGCCAAGAACAACCCCATCGCGGTCATCTTCATCTCGTTCATCTGGGGCGCGCTCAAGAGCGGCTCCTTCCACATGGAACGCGTCACCGAGACCAACCGGCTGGTGATTTCGGTGCTCCAGGCGCTCTTCGTGCTGCTTGTCGCGATCGACTACGAGGCGCTCTACAAGTGGTTCTGCGACCAGAAACAACTGCGCATGCTGCGCAAACAGGAAAGCGGGGTGCAGTGAGATGCTGGGAATTCTGCTGAGCACCTCCACGCTGGCGGCGACCGTCCGCCTGTCCGCGCCGCTCGCGCTGGCCACGATGGGCAGCGTCTTCGGCCACAAGGCGAAAATCTTCAACATCGGGCTGGAAAGCTACGTGCTCACGAGCGCCTTCTTCGCCACCTGGGGCAGCTACCTCTTCGAGAACGCGTTCATGGGGCTGCTCTTCGGCATGGTCAGCGGCGTCGTGATGTCCGCGATCTTCGGCACCTTCGTGCTGCACTTCAAGTCCGACCCCATCGTCGTCGGCATCGCGATGAACCTGAGCGCGTGGGGGCTCACCTCGCTGCTCCTCTTCAACATCTTCCACATCCGCGGCTCGATCATGGATCCGCGCATCAAGAGCTTCGGCAGCATCGACATCCCGCTGCTGGGCAGGATCCCCTTCGTGGGCGAGCTGCTCAACAACCACAACATCCTCGTTTACGCGGCCTTCGCCGTCGTGATCGTCTCGCAGATCGTCATGTACAAGACCCGCTTCGGTCTGCGCCTGCGGGGCGTCGGCCTCAACGAAAAGGCGATCCAGAGCGCGGGCGTCTCGGTGACCAAGTACAAATGGGCCTCGCTGATCATCACCGGCGTGCTCGCGGGCGCGGCGGGGGCCTGCCTGCCGCTGAGCGGCATCTCGATGTTCACCGAGAACATGTCCGCCGGCAAGGGCTTCCTCGCGGTCTCGGCCGCGCGCATCGGCAAGGGCGACCCCTTCAAGGCGTTCTTCGCCTGCCTGATCTTCGCGTTCGCGGACGCGGTGTCGGTCGGCCTCCAGAGCTTCAACATCCCCTCGCAGCTCGTGCTGATGACCCCCTATATCGCCACCGTCGTGGTGATGTGCCTGACGAACCTCGATCAGCTCAAGAAAAACGCCGTCTGACGGCCGGAAAGGGTTGGATAGGATGACCATCAAGGCGATCCCCATCGGGGAGTTCGACTTTACCCCCTACGGGACCTACTACAATCTGAAGGAGGACGCCGAACGGGTGTCCCACACGAAGACCGACGCCTATGAGGACCACATGACCAAAGCCCCCCTCATCGACACGCTGGGGCACCTGGGCTACACGATCGGCGGGGCCGCGCCCTGCGAGGTGCGCTCGATGGAGAAGCACGCCCACACTGAGGAGGCGATCTTCTGCATGGCGGAGCCGGTCATCCTCTGCGTGGCGCTGGCCCGCGGCGGCGAGCCGCCGCGCGCGGAGGACGTGCGCGCGGTGCTGCTCTCCCCCGGGGAGGCGGCCGTCATGGCGCGGGAGGTCTGGCACGACGCCTGCCGCGGGCTCGGAAAGCCCGCCGGCTACTACTACCTCGCCAAGGCGGGGGAGCGCCCCGCCGACTGGCTGCCGGTGAGCGGCGGGCCGGTCGCGCTCGAATACTGAGGGGGGCCCCGCGATGCGTGTATTGAATTTCGGCTCCCTCAACATCGACTATGTCTATTCCCTCGACCACATCGTCGCGCCCGGCGAGACGATCACCTCCCGGGGGCTCGAGGTCTTCCCGGGTGGCAAGGGCCTCAACCAGTCGGTGGCGCTCGCGCGCGCGGGCGCCGAGGTCTGCCACGCGGGCATGGTGGGAGAGGACGGCGGCATGCTGCTCGACGTCTGCCGGGAGGCGGGCGTGGATGTGAGCCGCGTGCGCACCGCCGGAACCCGCACCGGCAACGCGATCATCCAGGTGAGCGCGAAGGGACAGAACAGCATCGTGCTCTATCCCGGCGCGAACCGCGCGATCACGCGGGAATACGCGGACGGGGTCCTCGCGGATTTCGGCGCGGGGGACCTGCTCCTGCTGCAAAATGAGGTAAACCTCGTGGACTACCTGATCGACCGCGCGCATGAGCGCGGGATGACCATTGCGCTCAACCCCTCACCCTTCGACGAGCGGATGCTTGCGTGCGACCTTCGGAAGGTGGATATCTTCCTCCTCAACGAGGTGGAGGGCGCGCAGATCTCCGGCAGGGAGGACCCCCTGGAAATCCTGCCGGAGATGCTCTCGCGGTTCCCCGGCTCCCGTATCGTGCTGACGCTGGGGAAGAGCGGCGTCCTCTACGGGGAGGGGGAAACGCGGCTCTCCCAAGGGGTGTACGACGTGCCCGTTGTGGACACGACGGCCGCGGGGGACACCTTCACCGGCTTTTTCCTCGCGGCGGCGCTGGGAGGGGAGACGGTGGCGGAGGCGCTGCGGCTCGCGTCGGTGGCCTCCTCGCTGGCGGTATCCAAAAAGGGCGCGTCCTCCTCGATCCCGACGATCGAAGAGGTGCGCGCCGCGAGGCTCCCTCTGTCAAAATAGCCCCGGGGGTATAAGGAAGGGCCGGGCGATGGGAAAAATCCCATCGCCCGGCCCTTATGTGATCGCCGCCTCCCGCGCCGCCGGCCCCGCCCGCGCCCGCGAAGGCCGCGGGCGCGGGATCTCTGTGCCGGTGTGGTTATAACAGGAGGGTCGGGTGTAACAGGAGAACGGCTGGTGGATGCCCGGGAAGGCATGGTGTGGCAGAGCGGTGCATCTTTGGTTACCTCCCAAAGAAACGGGGGAACACCCCCATTGACAGGATATGCGCGGACGGGGGGAGGGGTGCGGGGAAAAACGGATCTGGCCCCGCCGGGGCGGGACCGGATCCGAGGGTTTTCTCAGCCCGCCTCATCCCGCACGCGGAAATCCTCGAGGGAGGAAAAGAAAAACTTCCGGTTGCCGAAAAAGTAAAAAAGGAAAAAGAGGCAGACGAGCACGAAGAGGCCGCACTCGACCGTGTTGGCAAAGAGGGTGAAGTCCTCTCCCGTCTTGACAAACAGCCCGACGAGCTTGCCGATCAGGGAGGTGTTCCCGGCGGCCTGCGCGCCGCCCATCATACCGTCCATCCCCATGCCCATCCCGCCGGACGGGTCCATGCCGCCCATCGCGCCCATGCCCCCGCCCGAAAAGATCGACAGGGAGCTCCCGGCCGCGGCGGCGACCCCCTCCTGAAGGGAGGAGAAGAAGGCCGTGAGCCCGCCGGAGATCGACAGGGCCGCCTGCGCCGCCGGGGCGACGGCCGCCTGGAGGTCGGCGGAGACCGCCCCGCCCCGCCCGTCGAGCAGGGTGGGGAAGAAGGTCTGGATGACGCGCGATGCCCCCGCCGCGAAGAGGAAGACGATGTTGCTGAAGAAGGCGTAGCGGTCGACGCCGTAGACCGAGAGCCACGCCGCGGCGCCGAGGACGAGGATGATGAACGCCGATAAAAACTCGGTGACCGTCTCGAACTGGGCGCTTGCAACGGTGGCGCGCCAGGTAAAGCTGACCGCCTGCCAGACGACGAAGACCGGCAGCAGCAGATAGATATAGAGATTCAGCGCGCCCATCGGGCGCCCGTAATATTCGATTTTCCTGGCGCGGTAGTCCTTGCTACCCATGGCAATCCCCCCACATCTGGCCGCGACGCCCCTCGGGCGGTCGCCGCGCAACACAATCATATCACAAAATGCGCAAAGGTCCAACCATAGAGTGCGGCGTTTGGCGCGTTTTCCTGCGGACGGCCGAAAAAAAGTCCCCGCCCTTTGCGGGCGGGGACGGGACGCGCGGGTTCATTTGGCAAAGGAGGGAAGGACGGCCTTGGTCCCGGGGGCCGCCCCGGATACGTCGGAGGCCGGCTTGGAGGCGGCGTCCCGCTTCTCTTCGGCGCGGTCGGCGTCGGTGACCCTGCGGGGGGAGAGCGCGCCGGAGGTGTTTTCCACCTTCTGCGCCGAGATCACATAGGTGCCGGGCGCGCGGGTGCGGATCGCGAAGACGGGGTCGCCGTCTCCCGTCTCGGTGGCGGTGAAGCTGGAGGTCACGTCGGTGAGGCCGGTCTTTTTCACCTGGTAGATCGTCACGTCGCCCGGCTTGACGGTCAGCTCCCCGTCTTCATCCACGAAGCGGTTGTAGAGCAGCAGGGTGGGCGCGGAGGTGGCGGGGATCGACGGGTTCACCGTGAAGGCGTAGAGGTAGGCGTCGAGGTCGTAGAAGTCGGCACCGTAGGCGCAGTCGTCCCAGTCGGTCGACAGCTCGACGTAAAACTTCTCCGCGTCGGAATCCGCCTTGAAGGAGAGCTTGGCGTAGGTGACGTTGTCGTTGCCGAAGGTGACGGTGTTGTCGCCGTTTTCGTTCGGCTTGACGACACCGCCCATCGAAGACGCGAAGGCGGCGGTCGCGAGCGCGGACGCCGTCAGGACGGCGAGGAGCAGGGAAATCCATTTTTTCATGTCGGTTCCTCCTGAAAGCTGTGTTGGGTCCGGTAAAGAACAACTTCATTATACCCGCCAAATGTGAATAATGCGTGAAATCTTATTCAATTTCCCCGGAAAGACCGAGCGGGCGTTGCGGCGGGACGCGGCGCGTGGTAAAATGGAACCGGCCGGGAAACCGGCCGATCAAATCTGTCATGGAGATTATGCGCAATGCTGCTGAAAGGATATCAGAAGGTGGCCCACCGGGGGCTGCACGCGGCGGGGAAGGGGGTCCCCGAGAACTCCCTGCCCGCGTTTCGCGCGGCGGCCGAGGCGGGCTATGCGATCGAGCTGGACGTGCACCGCGCGGCGGACGGGACGCTCGTGGTCTTCCACGACCATGACCTGCGGCGGATGACGGGAGCGCGGGGGACGGTGGAGCGGATGAACTTCCGGAGCCTGCGCCGCCTGCGGCTGGGCGACACCGCCTGCACGATCCCGCTGCTGCGGGAGGTGCTCGAATGTGTGGACGGGCGGGTGCCGCTGCTCATCGAACTTAAAAACGGCGGGCTCCCCGGCGCGCTGGAGCGCGCGCTCGTGCGGGAGCTCGCGGGCTACCGCGGCCCGGTGATCCTCGAGTCCTTCAACCCCCTCACCGTCTGGTGGCTGCGGAGAAACGCGCCCCATCTTGTGTGCGGCCAGCTCGCCTGCCGGAAGTACGAGGGCCTGCGGGACGGCCTGCGCGCCTACGCCCTGCGGCATATGCTCTTCAACTGCGTTTCGAGGCCCCAGTTCGTCGCCTACGAGCTGGGCGGCATCACCGAAAAGCTGCGGCTGAAATGCCGCCGCAAAAGGCTTCCGCTGCTCGCGTGGACGGTGCGCACCCCGGAGGAGGGCAGGCTCGCGCGCGCCAGGTGCGACGGCATGATCTTTGAAGCGATCCGCCCGTGAACGGGCATAAAACGAGGGGGGGGGGGGGGGGGGGGGGGGGGGGGGGGGG
>NZ_JANFZX010000064.1:0-14165 GCF_024461615.1 Anaerotruncus sp. DFI.9.16 | reverse complement strand
TCCCCTTGAGCGCCCTTCTTCCGCCGACTTCTTGGGCGCGCAAGAAGTCGGCCCGTCCGCCGGGGCGGGACCCGGCAATCTATGCCGCCGAAGGCGGCACATCTGGAGCGCCCCCTAGGGGCGCGAAAAAAGCCCCGCCGGGCGCAGCGCGGCAAATCGAAAATCAGCGCGCGGCAAAACGCGCAAGTCATTCTTGCCGCCCACGGGCGGAAATTCCCGTGAAAGCTCCGCCGCTTCCCGAGCGGCAATGAAAAGCGCCGCTGCAACAAAATCCGCTTGATAAATCGGGGTATAGCGAATATAATAGGAACGTTCAAACGAATTCCAGGGCGAAATTGGAGGCAGCTTATGGACAGCAGGGTAGACCGCTTTTTTCACGGCATCAAAGGCAAGAAAATCTCCGTCATCGGCATCGGCGTGAGCCACAGCGACCTCATCAGCCGGCTGAACGACTACGGCGCGAAGGTGACCGCGCACGACCGCCGCACCCGCGAAGAGGTGGGGGAGGCGATCTGCAACAATTTTGAGGCGCGCGGGGTCAAGCTCCGCCTCGGGGAGGACTATCTCGAAAACATCGACGCGGACATCGTCCTGCGCACGCCGGGGATGAAGTTCCACCACCCTGTGCTGGAGCGGCTGCGCCGCGACGGGGTCGCCGTCACGAGCGAGATGGAGCTCTTTTTCGACCTATGCCCCTGCAAGACGATCGGCATCACCGGCAGCGACGGCAAGACGACCACCACCACGCTGATCGCCGAAATTCTCAAAGAGGCGGGCAGGCGGGTACATGTGGGCGGCAACATCGGCCGCGCGCTCATGCCGCTCATCCGCGACATCCGCGAGGGGGATTTCGCGGTGGCGGAGCTGTCGAGCTTCCAGCTCATCTCGATGCGGGAGAGCCCCGACATCGCGGTGGTCACCAACATCACTCCCAACCACCTCGACGTGCACAAGGATATGCAGGAATATATCGACGCCAAGCGCAACATCTTCGCGCACCAGGGGGCGTTTTCCCGCACCGTGCTCGGCGTGGACAACGACGTCGCCGCCTCCTTCGCCAACCCCGAATGCGTGCGGGGCCAGCTCTTCGAGTTCTCGGTCAAGCGCCCGGTGCGCACCGGCGCGTTTCTCGGGGAGGACGGCATTCTCTACATGTCGGTGAACGGCGAGCGCACCAAGATCATGCACGCCAATGAGATCAAGCTGCCCGGCCTGCACAACATCGAAAACTACCTCGCCGCGATCTGCGCCACCTGGGGCTATGTCGACCGGGAGGCGATCTACAACGTCGCGGTCGAATTCGACGGGGTGGAGCACCGCATCGAGTTCGTCCGGGAGAAGGACGGGGTGCGCTGGTACAACGATTCGATCGCCACCACCCCCACCCGCACGATCGCCGGACTGGAGAGCTTTGACCAGAAGCTCGTCATCATCGCGGGCGGCTACGACAAAAAAATCCCCTTCGACCCGCTCATCCCCAAGCTGGTGGAACGGGTCAAGACGCTCATCCTGATCGGCGCGACCGCCGACACGATCGAGGCGGAGGTGCGCGCCCATCCGGGGTTCGACCCGGCGGAGCTCGCGATCCTTCGCGCCGGAAGCCTCGAGGAGGCGGTCAAAAAGGCGGCGGAGGCCGCCGGACCGGGCGACATCGTCTCGCTTTCGCCCGCCTGCGCGAGCTTCGACATGTTCCCCAATTACGGCACGCGCGGCCGCCGCTTCAAGGAGCTCGTGAACGCGCTTTGAACGGAAAATGAATTTGAAAATACAGGAGGTTCCCATGACCACCACGGAACAGATATTAACCCTCGCGGGCGCGCTCGGCGTGTCCGGCGGGGAGGATGGGGCGGTGGAGGCGGCGCGGCAAATGCTCGCGCCGCTCGGCGCATGTGAGCGCGCGCCGCTCGGCTCGCTGCTTTGCAGGATCAAGCCGGTCCCCGCCTCGGGCGAGCATGTGATGCTCACCGCCCACATCGACAGCGTCGGCATGATCGTCACCTACATCGACGACGGCGGCTTTCTGCGCGTCTCGAACGTCGGCGGCATCGACCGCGCGCTGCTGCTCGCGGCACAGGTCGTCGTGCACACGGCGAAGGGCGAGCTGCCCGGCGTCGTCTGCACCGTGCCGCCCCACCTCAATTCCGACGACACCCACCTGCCCAAGATCGAGGACATCTCGATCGACGTGGGCCTTTCGGCCGAAGAGGCGCGGGAAAGGATCGCGCCGGGCGACCGCGTGACCTTCTGCTGTGAGGCGCGGGAACTGATGAACGGCCGGATCAGCACGCGTGCCGCCGACGACCGCGCCGGCTGCGCGGCGGTCATTTTGGCCGCGGAAAAGCTGGCGGAACGGGAGCTTTCCTGCGGGCTGTCCGTCGCGCTGACCACCCTCGAGGAGGTCGGCGGGCAGGGCGCGGCTACCGCCGCGAACATCCTCTCGCCCACCCACGCGGTGGCGGTGGACGTCTCCTTCGGGCACGCGCCCGACTGCCCGCGCGCCAAGTGCGGCGAGATGGGCGGCGGCCCGATGGTCGGCGTCGCGCCGGTCATCGACAACGGCATGTCCTCCCGCCTGCGGGAGGTCGCCGTGCGGGAAAACATCCCCTTCCAGATCGAGGTCATGGGCGGGAGCACCGGCACCGACGTCGACGGCATCGCCGTTTCGGGCGCGGGGGTGCGCTGCGCGCTTGTCTCGATCCCCCAGCGGTATATGCACACGCCGGTCGAGGTCGTCCACGTCTCCGACGTGGAGGCGACCGCCGAATTGATTGCCGCCTATGTGGCGGACGCGTTTGGAGGTGTCCGGTGATGCTCTATGAGAACCTTGCGAAATTGAGCGCCCTTCCCGGCGTGTCCGGCTGCGAGGAGCCGGTGCGGTATGAAATCCTCAAAATGATTGAGGGACACTGTATCTACAAGGTGGACGCGCTCGGCAACATCCTCGCCTTCAAAAAAGGGAGACAGGCCCCCGCCCATCCGCTCCTCTTTTCGGCCCACATGGACGAGGTGGGGCTGATCATCACCTGGGTGGAGGAGAGCGGCCTGCTCAAATTTACCACCGTGGGTGGCATCGACCGCCGGGTGCTCCCCGGCAAATCGGTGCGCATCGGGGAGACCTTTGGCGTGATCGGCTCCAAGGCGGTGCACATGAAGTCCGCCGACGAGCGGGACAAGGCCCCCGAGCCCGACGCGCTCTTCATCGACATTGGCGCGAAGGACCGCGACGACGCGTTTACCCGTGTCGCACTGGGGGACCGCGCGGTCTTCACCTCCCAATACACCGCCTTCGGGGACGGCTTCCTGCGCGGGCGGGCGCTCGACGACCGGGTCGGCTGCGCGCTGCTCGTCGAGCTGATTGGGTCGGAGCTTGCCTACGACACCCACTTCGCCTTCACCGTGCAGGAGGAGACGGGTACGACGGGCGCGCGCACCGCGGCCTATCAGGCGGGTGCGGAGATCGCGGTCGCCGTCGAGACGACGACCGCCTGCGACATCCCCGGTACCCCGCCCGAAAAGGTGGTCTGCTCCCTGAAAAAAGGCCCCGTCCTCTCCTTTATGGACAAGGGCACCGTCTACGACATGGACCTCTACCGCCGCGCGCTCGCTGCGGCGAAAGCGGGCGGCATCGCCTGCCAGCCAAAGGAGGGCGTCTACGGCGGCAACGAGGCGCGGTCGGTCCAGGTCGCGGGCAGGGGTGCGCGGGTGCTCGCCGTATCGGTGCCCTGCCGCTACTTGCACACCCCCTCCTGCGTCGTCAACCGGTTCGACTTGGATGAGACGCTCCGGCTGCTCGGCGCGCTGATCGCGGATTTCGGCGGATGATCCGCTATGTCGGCGGCGAGCTGATCCCACTCTTTGTGGAATCGATCGGCAATTTTGGTATATTCGGAACAAAAATATACGCACAGTATCAGACTTACGGCGTGTCGGACGGCGTGCTCGACCTCCGGCTGCTGCTTGGCGGGGACCGCGCCGTGGGCGCGGTGTCCCGGCTGGACGGCGCCGTCACACTCGCGGCAGACGCTGCGGCGGATGCGGACGAGCTCGCCGCCTTCCTCGGAGCCGTCGGCTGCCGCTCCTACGAGGGGGAGCGGGCGCTCTGCGAACGGGTGAACGCCGTGATTCGCGGCGGGCTTCGCTCGTCGCGAATCCTGCGGTGGGGCGGGCGTTCCGCCCCGGCGGACGCCCGCCCCGCCGCGGCCGCGCCCTGCGCGGACGGCGTTCCCCCGGGGACTGCCGCGCCCGCCGAGGACCTGGGAGCCGTCTATGCGCTGCTCTGCGCGGCCGATCCGACGTTCGCCGCACGCACCGATTATGCCGCGTGGCTCACCGAGGTTTCCCACAAGCGGCGGCACGGGCTGGCGGATATTTACATACTAAAAGTAGATAATCGTATTGTTTCAACGATTGGTATTTACTTTAAGGACGCCTCCCGCGCGATTCTGGCGGGCTTGGCGACCAACCCGGCCTGCCGGGGGCGGGGCTATGCCCGCCGGATGATGGCGCATGCGACGAATGCCGCGCTTGCGCAGGGCCTCGAGCCCTGGCTGCTGACCGCGGAGGACGGGATCGCGGCCTTCCACCGCGCCTGCGGCTATAGGGACGCGGGCTTTTGGTCTAAAGGGAACTTTCGAGAAAGTTCCCTTTAGAATCCTTCAAAGCTTTTGGCGCAGGCAGGGCGCGGGGGTTCTCCGCACGCTCGTACCGTGCGGCGGAACTGAGGCGGTCGGGGGACGAGGCTGGCTATTAACGTGAGGCGCGCCCGAATGAAAAGTTTTAGAAAGGGTCCGGGGAAACCTTTTTCAAAAGGGTTTCCTGGTGCGGTCGGGGGGTGCGAGTGGTTTTCGGGACGAGATACGCCCGAATAAAACGTTTTGAAGGGGGTCGAGGGGGAACTTTTTCAAAAGTGTCCCCCGGAGGTATGGTTGAACAGTTTTTTCACATCGATCCATCTATCGCGCGGATGGCGGAAGAGGCGGAGGAGACCTGCCGCGAGGCGTTCGCGCGCATCGACGGCAACGCGGAGTATAACGGCATGAAGGTGCTCTCCGCCTTCATCGAAAACAACGTGAGCGAGAGCCACTTTGCGGGCACGACCGGCTACGGCTACGACGACCGGGGCCGCGAGGTGCTCGACCGGGTGCTGGCGCGGGTAATGGGGGCGGAGGACGCGCTCATCCGGCACAATTTCGTCTCGGGCACCCATGCGATCACGACCGCGCTCTTCGGGGTGCTGCGGCCGGGCGACCGGATGGTGTCGCTGACCGGACTGCCCTACGACACCCTCCAGCCGGTGATCGGCATCGTGCCGGGCGGGCACGGTTCGCTCAAGGAGTTCGGCATCCGGTACGAGCAGCTCGACCTATTGCCCGACGGGTCCCCCGACTACGCGCGCATGGCGGACGCGGTGAAGGGGGCGCGGATGGCGTATTTGCAGCGGTCGCGCGGCTATTCGCTGCGGGAGTCGCTGAGCGTCGCGCAGATCGAAAGGATCGCGGGCATCGTGCGGGAGGCGAACCCCGGCGCGCTGATCGTCGTGGACAACTGCTACGGCGAATTCGTCGAGCGCCGCGAGCCAACGCAGGCGGGCGCGGACCTTGTCATCGGGTCGCTCATCAAGAATCCGGGCGGTGGAATCGCCAAGACGGGCGGCTATATCGCGGGGCGCGCCGACCTGATCGAGCAGTGCGCCTGCCGGCTGACCGCGCCGGGCGTCGGCAAGGAGGTCGGCTGCACCCTCGGGCAGCTGCGCGGGATGTTTATGGGGCTCTTCTTCGCGCCTACCGTGGTGGCCGCCGCGCTGAAGACCGCCGTCTTCTCCGCGGCGCTCTTCGAGCGGCTCGGCTTTGAGGTCTATCCGCATTTTGACGCGCCGCGCACCGACATCATCCAGGCGGTGAAGCTCGGCACGCCCGAGGGGCTTTCCGCCTTCTGCCGCGGGGTGCAGAAGGGCGCGCCGGTCGACGCGTTCGTCACCCCCGAAGCGTGGGACATGCCCGGCTACGACAGCAAGGTCATCATGGCCGCGGGCGCGTTCACGATGGGCGCGTCAATCGAGCTTTCCGCCGACGGGCCGATGCGCGAGCCCTATGCCGCGTGGCTTCAGGGCGGGCTCACCTGGCCGAGCGGCAAGACGGGCGTGATCCTCGCGGCGCAGTCGCTGCTCGAATCGGGCGTGCTCCGAAGGGACGGTTGACAAGCCGCGATGCGGAATGGTATCATGATTCTGCCGCCGTCCGGCGGCGCCGCGCGGGTATGGCGGAATTGGCAGACGCGCAGGATTTAGGATCCTGTGCCGCAAGGCGTAAGGGTTCGACCCCCTCTACCCGCACCATGACTGACACCCTAAAAAACCAGTGCGTATGCGCTGGTTTTTTAGCTGGTGGAAGGGATGCCATGACGAAATTGATTTCGTCGTGTAAAGGCAAATAAAAAAACAACCAGTCCCCGGACTGGTTGTTTTTTTATTTGCCGCCAGACCTGCGGTCGGGCGGTTCAGACGCGTTCCCACAGCAGACGGTTGTCCTCGAACCGCGCGGCGATCAGCCCCTCGTCGCAGAGGTAGCTGAGATAGGAGCGCACCGTGCTGCCCACGAGGACATACTGGTTGAAATCCATCGTGAGCCCATAGACGGAGAACACCTCCCGGATGACCCCGTCGGGCGTGCGGGGCTCGGCGCAGATGGCGAGCACCCGTCCGGCAATCTCCTGGACCTTGGCGCGGTTAAGCGCGGCGAGCGGGCGGATATCCTCCGCCGCGGGGGCGTGCGCCGGGACGAAAAGCTTCGCCTCGAGCGTCTCCACCCAGTCGAGCGTCTCGAGGTAGGCGCGCACGTCGTAGATGAAACCGACGTGGTATTTTTCGAGGACCGCCTCCCCGGAGAGGCAGTCGGCGAGGAAACAGACGCCGTCGGGCGTGCGAAAGCCGACCATCCCGAAGAAATGTCCCGGCAGCGGGAAAACCTCAAGCCCTTCGGGCAGCGGGGCGCCCTCGATGGGGGAGGGCACGCTCTCCTGCGCCATCAAAAACTTGTTGCAAAGCGCCTTGCAGGGATACCCGCCGTAGAGGAAGGAGGGCTCGAGCCGCGGGGCGCGGATCAAGGCGTTCTCCGCGGGCGTCGAATAGACGGGGCAGTGGTACCGGTCCTGCAAAAACCGGTTCCCGCCGATGTGGTCCGCGTTCGAGTGGGTGTTGAGGATGCCCGCCAGCGTCCAGCCGTTGGCGTCGAGCAGCTTGCGCACCCTGCGCCCCGCGTCCTTGTCGTTGCCGCTGTCGATCAGCCACGCGCCGTCCTCCGCGAGAAAAAGCCCCATCTTCGCGGGACAGTCGATATACCACGTCCGCTCCCCCGCCCGGATCAGTTCATACATGCCGACGCCTCCTTGTCCGGATGATGACCCCATTTTACCACAAAAGCGAGGCGGCCGGAAGTCCCTTCCGGCCGCCTCTGCTGGGGTGCTTTTATTCCCCTGAAAAGAGGGGGGTGGAGAGATAGCGGTCGCCCGTGTCGGGCAGCAGAACGACGATCGTCTTTCCGCTGTATTCGGGTCGGCGCGCGAGCTGTGCCGCCGCCCACACCGCCGCGCCCGACGAGATGCCCACGAGCACCCCCTCCCGCCGCGCGATCTCCCGCCCGGCGGCAAACGCATCCTCGTTTTCGACGGTGATGATCTCGTCGTAGATCGCCGTGTTGAGGGTGTCGGGGACGAAGCCCGCGCCGATGCCCTGGATTTTGTGGGGGCCGGCGCTTCCGCCCGAGAGGACGGGGGAGCCGGACGGCTCCACCGCGACGATCCGGACCGCCGGGTTCTTCGATTTGAGGTACTCGCCGACGCCGGTGATCGTGCCGCCGGTGCCGATGCCCGCGACGAAGACGTCCACCTCGCCGCCGGTGTCCTCCCAGATTTCCGGGCCGGTTGTGGCGCGGTGCGCGGCGGGGTTCGCGGGGTTTTCAAACTGCCCGGGGATAAAGGAATCCGGGATCGCGGCGGCGATCTCCTGCGCCTTTGCGATCGCGCCCTTCATGCCGAGCGCGCCGTCGGTGAGCACCAGCTCGGCGCCGTAGGCCTTCAGCAGGCTGCGCCGCTCGACGCTCATCGTCTCGGGCATCGTCAGGATGACGCGGTAGCCGCGCGCCGCGCCCGCCGCCGCCAGCCCGATGCCGGTGTTGCCGCTCGTGGGCTCGACGATCACCGAGCCCTCCCCGAGCCGCCCGGCCCGCTCCGCCTCGTCAAGCATCGCCTTGGCGATGCGGTCCTTGACCGAACCCGCCGGGTTCAGGTATTCCAGCTTTGCAAGCAGCCGCGCGTCGAGGTTCTCCCGGCGTTCGTAGTTCGTCAGTTCAAGCAGCGGTGTCCCACCGACCAGTTCGGTCATGCTGCGATAGATCTTTGCCATATCCAGTCCCTCCTGAAGGTATGTTGCAGAATTCATTTAATTCCTATGTGTTTAGTATGAAATTAGTATAGCGGGAGAACGCCGGTTTGTCAACCCCCGGATGGGAGATTTTTCAGATCACGTAGTCGTTGCCCGCCTTTGCCCGCTGGATCTCCACGAGGTCGGCTAGCGTCATGCCGTCCACCGTCTCGTTGATCGCGCGGGAGAGCCGTTCCCACAGCACGAGGGTCGCGCATTCCCCCGCGCGCGCGCAGGCGTTGGGGGAGTCGTCCAGGCAGGCCACCGGCGCGAGGCTCCCCTCGATCGTCCGCAGGATTTCCCCTGCCGTGTAGTCCGCGGGGACCTTCGCGAGCCGGTAGCCCCCCTGCGGGCCGCGCACGCTGCGCACAAGCCCCGCCCGGCCGAGCACCGTGACGATCTGTTCGAGGTATTTGACCGAGATCTCCTGCCGGGCCGAAATGTCCCGCAGGGAAATGTATTCTCCCGTGTCGTGCAGCGCAAGATCGAGCATGAGCCGCAGCGCGTAGCGCCCTCTTGTTGATATCTTCACGGCAATCCCTCCATTCCTCTGTCATTATACGCCCCCCGGGGGACTTTGAAAAGTCCCCTCAACTTGCCGAAAAAGTTTTTCGGCAAGTTGAGGGGACCGCTGCGGCGGGCTTATCCGCTCGCTGCGATCGCTCAACGTGCGGTAGGAACCTACGGTTCCTCCACACACGCCCCCCTCCCTGTTTCCGTCTGACCGGCCGCCGCCGTCCATCGCCGCTTGCATCCCCGGGGAAAAGGCGGTATGATGATACCATTCCAAAAAAACGGAGGACGCCTATGCTCATCGCCGACCTGCACATCCACTCAAAGTATTCCCGCGCGACCAGCGGGGAATGCGTGCCGGAACATCTCGATCTGTGGGCCCGCCGCAAGGGGATCGGGCTTTTGGGCACGGGGGATTTCACCCATCCCGCCTGGCGGCAGGAGCTGCGGGACAAGCTCGTCCCGGCGGAGGAGGGGCTCTACACCCTCCGCGAGGGACTGCATGTGGAGGGCGCCGCGGGAACGGAGCGCCCCCGGTTCGTCGTCACGGGGGAGATCAGCTCGATCTATAAAAAGGACGGCCGGGTGCGCAAGGTCCACAACCTCATCCTCCTGCCCGGCCTCGAGGCGGCGGAGGCCCTCTCGAAAAAGCTCGAGGCGATCGGCAACATCCATTCGGACGGGCGGCCGATTCTCGGGCTGGACAGCCGCGACCTGCTGGAGATCACGATGGAAACCTGCCCCGAGGCGGTCTTTATCCCCGCGCACATCTGGACGCCCCATTTTTCCCTCTTCGGGGCGTTTTCCGGCTTCGACACGATCGAGGCCTGCTTCGGCGACATGACCCCCCACATCCATGCGGTCGAGACGGGCCTCTCCTCCGACCCGCCGATGAACTGGCGGCTGTCGGCGCTCGACCGCTACGCGCTCGTCTCCAATTCGGACGCGCACTCCCCCTCCAAGCTCGGGCGGGAGGCCAACCTGCTGGAGATCGAGCCCTCCTATCCCGCGCTGGCCGCGGCGCTGCGCGGGCGCGGCGCGCCCGGCTTTCGCGGGACGGTCGAGTTCTTTCCCGAGGAGGGCAAGTACCACTTCGACGGGCACCGCAATTGCAAGCTCTGCCTGCGCCCGGGCGACACCCCGGCTGACGGGCGCTGCCCCGTCTGCGGCGGCAAGCTGACGATCGGCGTGCTCCACCGGGTGGAGGAGCTCGCCGACCGGGAGGAGGGCTTCGTTCCACAGGATTCGGTCCCCTTCCAGAGCCTCGTGCCCCTGCCCGAGGTGATCGCCGCCTGCACCGGCTTCGGCCCGGCGAGCGGCAGGGTGACGGCCCGCTACGAGGCGCTTCTGCGCGAGCTCGGCCCCGAATTCACCATCCTGCGGGAGGTCCCGGAGGAGGAGATCGGCCGGGTGGCGGGCCCGGCGGTGGCCGAGGGGGTGCGCCGGATGCGGCGCGGTCAGGTGGAGCTCTCCCCCGGCTACGACGGGGAGTATGGGAAGATCAAGCTGCTCGACCCGCAGGAGATCGAGACGCTCGCGGGGCAGATGAGCCTGTTCGGGTCGTCGTCCCGGCCCGCGCCCAAAAAGAAAGCGCCCGCCGCGCCGCGGCCTGCCCGCGCGGCCCAAAAGGCGGAGGAGGTCTCCGCCGCCCCGCCGGAGGGTGGGGCGCTCGCGGGGCTCAACGAGGAGCAGCGCGCGGCGGTCACGGCGGCGGAACCCGCCGTGGCGGTTGTCGCGGGGCCCGGCACCGGCAAGACCAAGACGCTCGTCGCCCGCGTCGCGTGGCTCGTCGGGCAGGGGGTCAAGCCCGCGCAGATCACCGCCGTCACCTTCACCAACAAGGCGGCGGGGGAGATGCGCGAACGGCTCGAGGCCCTCTTCGGCAAGCGCGCCGTGCGCGCGATGACGATCGGCACCTTCCACGCCATCTGCCTGCGGCTGCTCTCCGAACGGGGGCCGGTCTCGCTGATCGGGGAGGGGGAGGCGCTCGCCGCCGCCTCGGAGGTAATCGGCGCGCTCGACCTGCGGCTCTCCGCGCGGAAGCTCGTGCAGGAGGTCTCCCGCCGCAAGGGCGGGCTGCCCGCCGACGGGTCGGTCCCGGTCGAGGCGTGCGAACGCTACTGCGAACTGCTGAAGGAAGCGGGCGTCCGCGACTACGACGATCTGCTGCTGGACGCCTACGGCCTCTTCGTTCACGGGGAGGCCACGGCGAAGGAGCGGCGCGCCTTTACCCACCTGCTCGTGGATGAGTTCCAGGACGTGAGCGACGTGCAGTACCGGCTGGTGCGCGCCTGGAGCGGAGAGAGCGCCGGGGTATTCGTCATCGGCGACCCCGACCAGTCGATCTACGGCTTCCGTGGGTCGGACGCCCGGTGCTTCGCGCGCTTTGCCGCCGACTGGCCCGCCGCGAAGACCGTCGTTCTCACCCGCAACTACCGCTCCACCCCGCAGATTCTGCGGGCGTCCCTGCCGGTCATCTCCAAAAACGGGGGCCCGGAACGGACGCTTGAGGCCCAGCGGCCGGACGGCGGCCCCGTGCGGCTCGTCACGGCGGCGGACGAATTTTCAGAAGCGATCTTTGTGGCCAAGGAGATCAACCGGCTGGTGGGCGGCATCGACATGCTTGACGCACAGGGCGGCGGGGGCGCGCAGCCCCGGGGCTTTTCCGACTTTGCAGTCCTCTACCGGACCCACCGGCAGGCCGAGGCGCTGGAAAAATGCCTCGGCATCGAAGGGATTCCCTATCTTGTCGCCGGGCGGGACAAGCTCCTGTCCGACGGGCTGGTGCGGGGCGCGGTCGGCTTTTTCCGGGGCCTTTGCGGCTCCGCCGATCCCTTCTCCCTGCGCGCCTGCCTGACCGAATCGCTCGGCTGTGAAAGGGCTGCGGCGGATGCCTTCCTGCGGACGGCCGCCGGGGCGGCGGCCGATTCCCCGGTGCGGCTGCTGGAATTGCTCCCGCCCGCGCTCGCGGCGGCGGAACCGCTTGTCCGCTGGGCGGAGCTGGCGGAAAAATATCTGCCGCGCGCCCGGCGGGAAAAGCCCCGCCGCCTGCTCGAGGGCTGGATCGAGGACACCGGGCGCTCCTCCCCCGCCATGGAACGGCTTCTAAACATGGCGGTGCTCCACGCCGACATGCCCGCCTTCCTCCTGAACCTCACCCTCGGCGAGGAGCGGGACGTGGCGCGCAGCGGCAGCCGCGCCTACCTCTCCGACGTGGTCACCCTGCTCACCCTGCACGGCGCGAAGGGGCTCGAATTCCCCGTCGTCTTTCTCTGCGGCGCAAAGCGCGGCATGCTTCCCCTCGACTCGCCCGGCCGCTCGAACGATCCCGCCGAGGAGCGCAGGCTCTTCTACGTCGGCATGACCCGCGCCAGGGAGGAGCTTGTCCTGCTCTGCCCGGGCGAGCCCTCCCCCTTCCTCGCGGACATCCCCGCGGACCAGCTCGCGCGCAGCCACGCCACCCCGGCGCGCCGTCCCGCGCCTGGCGGCGTGCAGCTGAGCTTTTTCCAGGGGAACTTTTGAAAAAGTTCCCCTGGACCCTTCAAAACGTTTGGTTCAGGCCGGCCGTCCGCGCCACCGCACGCGCGCCCCGTGGGGGAAGGCAGTCAAAGAGAACGGTTTTGAAAAAGTTCCCCTGGACTCCTTAAAACATTTGGTTCAGGCCGGCCGTCCGCGCCGCCGCACGCGCGGCACAGTTCCGGGGACTCTCCGGCAGAGGCGTCGAGGCGCGTGCGCCTCATGGAGGGGGCCGAGCCGTCCCCCTCCATGGGCCACCCCTGCCAGGTGCGCTGGCACTTGCCGTTCCTCCTGTTGGGAGCGTCCGCAACCTGAATTGAGCCCTCAGCTGGTGTACCCGTGGGGAGTGACGGTAGTTTGCGGGTTATGGCAAGGTACTCCCGGAGATCCCTAAGAACCCGGCGGAGGGTTCTTAGGCGGACTTTTGGTTCCTTTTCGTCCGTCCGAAAAGGAACCCGTGGCGCGCGGCGGAACGCGCTCGTGATTCTTGCCGCCCACGGGCGGCAATTCCCGTGAAAGCCCCGCCGGGCGCAGCACGGCAAATCCAAAACCGCCCGCCGGGAGGCGGTCACCGATCCTCGACGATCATGGTCTGAAGCGCGTCGGGGGAGGTATCCCGGCTGAAGATGTACAGGGTATAGGTGGCGTTGGGGCGGATGGTGACAAAGGTGGACACCAGCGCCTGCGGCAGTTCAAAGACGGTGACGCCGCCGTCGAGCGTTTCGATGTCCGCCATACGCGGCTCGGGGCGCAGGTTTGTCTCGGCGATGTCGATCTGGTAGTCGCCCGGGCGGATGCGTTTGAAGGAGGTGACCTCCTTGAAGCGCACGTCGCTGTAGATCACGCGCCCGTCACCGAGCAGGATGTCGACCGGATTGCTGTAGTAAGCCAGGTTGCACGCCCGGAAGCAGGACATCGAGGCGGGCCGCGCGCAGGAGGTGTCGGAAATCTGCAGGAGGTCGAGGCCGCTGGCGGAGTTGATGACGGCGATCGTCACGTTGTCGTCCGCCTTGAAGGGGATGGATTTCTGGAGATAGACATAGCCGTTCGTGCCGGTAACCGTCACGGTCTGGAACCCGTTGGACACCCTGCCGTAAGGGGTGAGGGAGGTAAAGCCGAGGCCGTTGACGATGAAGCGGTTGTTGATGAAGATGCGGAAGGGCCGGTAGCCGAAGGCGGCGTTGAGGAAGCGGACCTTTCCGAATCTGCCCGCTCCGCAGTAAAAGCAGGGAGGATTCGGCGCCGGCAGGATGGGGATCGTCTGTCCCGGACGGCCGGGTGCGACGGGTCCGCCCTCCCCGGGGTTGGGCAGCGGCACGACGGGGAAGTTTCCGCCGGGACCGGGCGCGACCGGGCCGCCTTCGCCCGGGTTGGGCAGCGGGATGGAAGGGGTATCGCCGCCGAAAACGGGACCGCCCTCGCCGAAATCGGGGAGCGGCAGGGCGGGCGCGTCGCCCGGTGCAACCGGGCCGCCCTCCCCGGGATTGGGCAGCGGCGCGACCGGGATGTTCCGGCCGGAATATCCGCCCATGTTGTCGGATGAATACATGTTGATCCATCTCCTTTCACGATTTCTACCATACTATTAAAAAGCCGGGCCTCCGGTGATTCTTCCGGGGCCCGTTTGCCCGCCGGGGAGAAAAACGCCCCGCGCGGGCGCGGACGAAAAAAGGGGGGGGGGGGGGGGGGGGGGGGGGGGGGGGGGGGGGGGGGGGGGGGG
>NZ_JANFZX010000063.1:0-14864 GCF_024461615.1 Anaerotruncus sp. DFI.9.16 | reverse complement strand
CCCCCCCCCCCCCCCCCCCCCCCCCCCCCCCCCCCCCCCCCCCCCCCCCCCCCTCCCGCGTTTCCTCGGGACTCCGACGGGGAGACGCGGCGAAAATTGCCGTCCCTTTCCATGGGCGGCGGATGGTTGTGGGCGGAGGATCACCTGCATCAAACGTTTCGTGGTCCGGGGGATGTTTCGCCGTTCCCGCACGGCTTTTTCATCCCTCCTCACGGACGGCGGCGGATGGTTGTGGGCGGAGGATCACCTGTATCGAACGTTTCGGGGTCCGGGGGACTTTTCAAAGTCCCCCGGAGTCCCCAGGGGTAAGAAAATTTTGTTAAATTTCTGAAAAATGATAATAAAAAACTATCATTTTGCGGCGGGGTCTGGTATAATAAAGGCAACAACCAACCATAGGAGGCAGTCAATATGAACAAAATGATTTCTGCAAAGAACGCGCCCGCGGCGGTAGGACCCTATTCCCATGCCGTACTGGCGGGCAACACCCTCTACACCTCCGGACAGCTGGGGCTCGACCCGGTGAGCGGAGAGCTTGCGGCCGGGGTGGAAGCGCAGGCGAAGCAGGCGCTGGAAAACCTCAGGGCGGTGCTCGAGACGGCGGGAATGGACTTTCAGGATGTCACCAAGACGACGGTTTTCCTCTCGGACATGGGGGATTTCGCGGCGATCAACGCGATTTACGCGCAGTACTTCACGGGAGAGGCCCCGGCGCGCTCCTGCGTGCAGGTCGCGGCGCTGCCCAAGGGCGCGGCGTTTGAGATCGAAGCGGTCGCCGTCAAATAAAGACGCCGCATTAGTATGACTTATAGAGAAAGTACCCAAAATCGACGTTGATATTTTTTTATCAACATCCGATAAAATGATTGCAACCGCCCGCGTTTTGCGTTATAGTGGATAGCGGGAAGACAAAAAAATATTAGCACAAAAAAATATTTGTTAGGGCGTGTTGTGATGAATGAAATGAAAGCTCCCGCAGGTTCCGTATTCGAGATGTCCGGCGTGCCGCCGATGAAACAGGTCGTCCCGCTCGGCCTGCAGCATGTGGTCGCCGCGATCGTCGGCGTCATCACCCCCGCAATCCTCGTCTCCAACGCCGTGGGGCTGGAGGTGGCGGACAAGACGCTGCTCATCCAGGTGTCGCTGCTCATTACGGCCATCGCGACGCTCGTGCAGGTGTTCGGGCTGTGGCGCGTCGGCGCGAAGCTGCCGGTCGTCATGGGCGTCAGCTTCGCCTATGTCCCGACGCTGCTCGCGCTCGCCAACGGCTACCACGACCTCGGCGTCATCCTGGGCGCGCAGATCGTGGGCGGCTGCGTCGCGATCCTCTTCGGCATTTTCGTCAAGCAGTTGCGGGTCTTCTTTCCGCCCATGGTCACCGGCACGGTGATCTTTACGATCGGCCTCTCCCTCTATCCGACCGCCGTCAAATACATGGCGGGCGGCGCGGGCGCCGCCGACTTCGGTTCCTGGCAGAACTGGCTGGTCGCCGTCATCACGCTGGCGGTCGTCATCTTCTGCAACAACTTCACCAAGGGCGTCACCAAGCTGGCGTCCATCCTGATGGGGATCATCGTGGGCTATCTCGTGGCGCTCTGCTTCGGCATGGTCGACTTCTCCTCGGTGGGAGCCGCGGGGATCGTCGCGGTGCCCGTGCCCTTCAAGTTCGGGATCAAATTCGTCCCGGCGGCCTGCGTGTCGATGGCGGTCATGTACATCGTCAACTCGGTCCAGACGATCGGGGACCTCACCTCGACCACGCTGGGCGGACTCGACCGCGAGCCGACCGACAGGGAGCTTTCTGGCGGCATCGTCTGCCAGGGCGCCGCGAGTGTCGTGGGCGCCTTCTTCGGCGGCCTGCCCACCGCGTCCTACAGCCAGAACGTGGGTATCGTCACCGTCAACCGGGTTGTCAACCGGGTCGTCTTCGGCTTCGCCGCCGTCGTGCTGCTGATCGCCGGCTTCGTCCCCAAGTTCTCCGCCCTGCTCACCACCATCCCGCAGTGCGTCATCGGCGGCGCGACCATCTCGGTCTTCGCCACGATTACGATGACCGGCATCCGCATGATCTCCTCCGCCGGGCTCACCCCCCGCAATGTCAGCATCGTCGGCATCGCGGTCGCGCTCGGCGTGGGCGTGACGCAGGTGTCCGGAAGCCTCGCGGGCTTCCCCGAGTGGGTCGGAACCGTATTCGGCGGCTCTTCGGTGGTCATTTCCACGCTGATCGCCATTCTGCTGAACCTCATCCTGCCCAAGGACCGGGCAGCGGGTAAATAACGGTTTTCAAAAGGAGCGGATGCCTTTGAACAAGACTCTCACCGCATATCTGCCGCTGGTCGACTTTCTGGCCGACTGCATGGGGGAGAACACGGAGGTCGTGCTGCACGACCTGACCGACTGGCACGAGTCGGTGGTCGCGATCCGCAACGGGCATATCAGCGGCCGCCAGATCGGCTCGCCCGTGACCGACCTGACCCTCAACGTGCTCAAGTCGGCGGCGTTCGAGCAGCAGTCCCATATGGCCAACTACCAGGGAATCGTGAAAAACGGGCACCGGCTCAAATCGTCCACCTTTTTCATCAAGGACGAGACGGGCAAGCTGGTGGGGCTGCTCTGCATCAACACCGACTACCACGAGCTGCTCGAGGCGCACGACAAGCTGGGGGCGCTGATCGGGGAGCTGGGACTGCGGGCCAACCTGCCGATCACCGAGAGCTTCAACATGAACGTGCGCGAGCTGGTGCAGGCGAACCTGCACCGGGTCTGCCCGGGGTACGAGGAGCAGGTGGGGCGCATGAGCCAGAAGGAGAAGCTCGAGGTGATCGAGGGACTCAGCGACCTGGGGACCTTCCTCGTCAAAGGCGCGATCGGCTGCGTGGCGGAAAGCCTCGGCGTGTCGGTCCCGACGATCTACCGCTACCTGAATATGATCAAGAAATAGACAGAGGCCCGCTCCACAGGAGCGGGCCTCTGTTTCGCGCGGGGGGCTACGCCTTCGCGTCGATGTAGCTGTAGAGGGTGTACTTGGAGATGCCGAAGTACTTCGACACCTTGTCGCCGCTCTTGGTGATGAGGAAGGCGCCGGTGTCGTTCAAAAACTGGATGGCCTTGACCTTGTCGTCCTTGGTCATGAGGGCGACCGGCTTGCCGACGAGGCGGACGCTCTGGGAGATCAGCTCGTCGAGCAGCTCGTTGACGTTCTGGGAGATGCGCTCGGGCTCCTTTTCGGGCGCGGCGGTGGAGACGATGGGCTTAAGGGCACTCTCCACCATGAGCAGGCCGGTGATGTCGAAATTGATCGAAAAGATGCCCACCGCGTCGCCGTTCTCGTCGCGGATGTAGATGGTGCTCGACTTGAGGATGCGGCCGTCCTTCGTCTTGGTGAGGTAGCCGATCTGGTCGCGGAGGGCGCTGCGGTCGCCGTGCAGCGCTTCGAGCACGATGTGGGAGGGGCCGTCGCCAAGCTTGCGGTGGGTGACGTGCCCGTTTTCGATCGCGACGACGGTGTGGTCGACGCTGTTGTCCGAAAGGTCGTGCACGACGACTTCACAGTTCGGCCCGAACTGCTCGGCGATCCCCCGGGCGAGCTGGCGCAGGAAGGCCAGCGTGGTGGCGTTCAGCATGGCGGTAGCTCCTTTGTCGAAATTGGTCTGATTCCATCATAGCACGTTCCCGGCAATTTGCAACAAAAACTTTGCAGGCTAAAAATTTTTTTTGAGAAAACGCGCAGGAACTATTGCATTTTGGGCCCGTTCATGGTAAACTAAAACCAAAGACGAAGGACGGAAAATTCTGTACAATTCCAATAAATTCTTTTGTACAAAGCGACAAGTTTATCGGATTCGTGGCTGCAACGGAGTGCTTCGCGCACGGGCTGGATGATCACCCCACCGGGGAGGTCCCATGCGCGGCATGCCTGCGGGGCCGGACGGGGAAGGGTGTTCATCCACAGGATGGACGCCTTTTTTGGCTGTTATGCGCTTTTCCACAAGCGTACCGCATGATGAAGGAGGAAAAAACATGTTACTGATCGGAAACGGACGGCTGATCACCCGCGGGGCGCACAACCGCCTGATCGAAAACGGCTGCGTGGCGGCCGACGGGAATGTGATCGCGGCGGTCGGGACGACGGAGGAACTGAAAAAACGCTATCCCGGGGCGGAGTTCATTGACGCGCATGGCGGCATGATCCTTCCGGGGCTCATCAACGCCCACAACCACATCTACAGCGCCTATTCGCGCGGCATCGCGATCAACGGCTACAACCCGCAGAACTTCCTCGACATCCTCGACGGCATGTGGTGGACGATCGACCGCAACCTGCTCCTCGAGGACACCCGCATGAGCGCGCTGACCACCTATATCGACTGCATCAAAAACGGCGTCACGACCGTGTTCGACCACCACGCGAGCTACGGCGAGATCCCGGGGAGCCTCTTTGCGATCGCGGACGCGGCGAAGGAGACGGGGGTGCGCACCTGCCTGTGCTACGAGGTGTCCGACCGCGACGGCGCGGAGAAGATGCGCCAGGCCGTGAAGGAGAACGCCGATTTCATCGCCTTTTGCAAAAAGGACAAGACCGACATGGTCAAGGGCATGATGGGCCTGCACGCCTCCTTCACCCTCTCGGACGCGACGCTCGCCCTCTGCCGGGAGAACACCCCCGCGGACGCGGGCTTCCACATCCATGTGGCCGAGGGGATGACCGACGTGTACGACTCCCTCAAAAAATACGGCAAACGGGTCATTAACCGCCTCTTCGACAACGACATCCTCGGGGAGAAGACAATTACCGGCCACTGCATCCATGTGAACGGCACCGAGATGGACATTCTCAAGGAGACGAACACCATGGTGGTACATAACCCCGAGAGCAACATGGGCAACGCGGTGGGCTGCCCGCCGACGATGGAGATGATCCACCGTGGGCTGACCGTGGGGCTCGGCACCGACGGCTACACCAACGACATGTACGAGTCGATGAAGGCGGCCAACTGCCTGCATAAGCACAACCTCTGCGACCCGACCGCGGCCTGGTCGGAGGTGCCCTACATGCTCTTCGAGGGGAACCCGGCGATCGGCGCGCGGTTCTTTGAAAAGAAGCTCGGCGCCCTCGAGCCCGGCGCGGCGGCGGACATCATCGTCACAGACTACGACCCGCTCACCCCGCTTTCGGCGGACAACGTGAACGGCCACACCCTCTTCGGCATGAGCGGCCGCCAGACGGTCACGACGGTCATCGACGGGAAGGTGCGCATGAAGGACCGGGAACTCGTCGGCATCGACGAGCGGGAGGTCCTGGCAAAGTCCCGCGAGCAGGCGGAAAAGATGTGGGCGCGCATCAACGCGCGGTAAACGAGCAGAACAAGCCGGGCGGGGAAACCCGGATAACAGGAGGAATCTTTTATGAGCGATCGCATGCGGCCGATCCCATTCGGCCAGTTGATGGACTGGATCATCGGGGAATACCAGACTTACGGGAGCATCTTCGGCGTCTCGAAGCTCGTCCGCCACGCGGAGGACGAACCGCGGCTGCCCCTTTTCGGCGAGCAGATGGAGGCCCCCTTCGGCCCCGCGGCCGGCCCGCACACCCAGCTCGCCCAGAACCTGATCGCCGCCTACGCGGCGGGCAGCCGGTTCTTTGAGCTCAAGACGGTGCAGACCCTCGACGGCGAGGACCTGCCGGTCGCAAAGCCCTGCATCAACGCGCAGGACGAGTGCTACAACGTCGAGTGGTCGACCGAGCTGCGGGTGCCCGAGGCGTACGACGAGTACGTCAAGGCGTGGTTCGCGCTCAAGCTCCTCTCCCGCGAGTGGGGGCTCGGCAGCCCGGACGGCTTCATCTTCAACATGAGCGTCGGCTACGACCTCGAGGGGATCAAATCCCCCAAGATCGACGCCTTCATCGAGGGGCTCAAAAACGCGGAAAACACGCCCGTCTGGGCGGAGTGCCGGACGTGGGCGCTCGAGCACCTCGGCCGCTTCCAAAAGCTCGACGCCCGCTATGTCGAAGAGATCTCCCCCAGGGTGTGCACCTCGATCACCCTCTCGACCCTGCACGGCTGCCCGCCGCAGGAGATCGAGCGGATCGCGACCTACCTGCTGACCGAGAAGGGGCTCAACACCTTCATCAAGTGCAACCCGACCCTGCTCGGCTACGCGTACGCGCGCGAGACGCTCGACGCGCTCGGGTTCGACTATATCGCCTTCGACGACCACCACTTCAAGGAGGACCTGCAGTTCGAGGACGCGGTCCCGATGATCGGGCGGCTGCAGGCGCTCGCCGACGGGCGGGGGCTGGCGTTCGGCGTCAAGCTGACCAACACCTTCCCGGTCGACATCGCGGCGGGGGAATTGCCCGGCAATGAGATGTACATGTCCGGGCGGAGCCTCTTCCCGCTGACCGTTTCGGTGGCCAAGATGCTCTCCAAGGCGTTTGACGGAAAGCTGCGCATCTCCTATTCGGGCGGCGCGGACATCACCAACGTCGAAAAGCTCTTTGCGGCGGGCATCTGGCCGATCACGATGGCCACCACCCTCTTAAAGCCGGGCGGCTACCAGCGGTTCACCCAGATCGCCGAGCGGCTGCGCGGCTGCGGGGACCAGCCCTTCGCGGGGGTCAACACCGCAAAGGTGAGCGAGTATGTGGAGGACGCGATGGGCGACCCCTACTACCGCAAGCCGATCAAACCCCTGCCCTCCCGCAAGATGAAAAGACACGTCCCGCTCGTCGACTGCTTCGCCGCGCCCTGCCGCGCCGGCTGCCCGATCGAGCAGGATATCCCCGCCTACCTGCGCCTCGCGGGGGAGGGCAGGCACCTCGACGCGCTGCGGGTCATCACCGAGCGCAACCCCCTGCCCTTCATCACCGGCACCATCTGCTCCCACCGCTGCATGGACAAGTGCACGCGCAACTTCTACGAGGATTCGGTCCACATCCGCGAGGTCAAGCTCGAGGCGGCCCAAAACGCCTATGACGAGCTGCTGAAGGAGCTGCGCCCGGCCGCGCCCGCGAAGGGCAAAAAGGTCGCGGTCGTGGGCGGCGGCCCGGCCGGAATCTCGGCGGCCTATTTCCTCGCCAGAGCGGGCGTGCCCGTCACCGTCTTCGAGCGCAAGCGGCAGCTCGGCGGCATCGTGCGCCACGTCATCCCCGCCTTCCGCATCCCGACCTCCGCCATCGAAAAGGACGCCGCGCTCGCGCGCGCCGTGGGCGCGCAGTTCGAGCTCGGCGCGGAGATCGGCTCGGCGCAGGAGCTGCTGGACCGGGGTTACACCGACGTCATCCTCGCCACCGGCGCGTGGAAGCCGGGGAAGCTCCCGCTCGAATACGGCGGTGCGATGAATGTCATTGAATTCCTCGAGCGGTGCAAGAGCGATCCCGACGGCCTTTCGCTCGGGGAGAACGTCGTCGTGATCGGCGGCGGCAACACCGCCATGGACGCGGCCCGCGCCGCCGTGCGCGCGCCGGGCGTCAAGAAGGTGCGGCTCGTCTACCGCCGCAGCCGCCGTTACATGCCCGCCGACGAGGAGGAGCTCGCCCTCGCCCTTTCGGACGGCGTCGAGTTCTGCGAGCTGCTCGCCCCGGTCGGCGTCCGGGACGGCGTGCTCAAATGTGAAAAGATGGTCCTTGGCGCGCCCGACGCGTCCGGCCGCCGCAGCCCCGTCCCGACCGGCGAGACGGCGGAGGTGCCGGCCGACACGGTGATCGCGGCCGTCGGCGAGCGGGTGGACACCGCGCTCTATGAGCGCTGTGGCGTCGCGGTGGATTCGCGCGGCCGCGCGGTCGTCGACCCCGGCACGCTCGAGACGGGCGTTCCCCACGTCTATGTCGCGGGCGACGCGAACCGCGGGCCCGCCACCGTCGTCGAGGCGATCGCCGACGCGACGAAGGCGGCGAAGGCGATCGCGGGCGTCACGGTCGAAACCTATACCGCTACCAACGCGAGCCCCGACTACGGCCGCGCGCTCGCAAAGAAGGGGACCCTCTGCACCGACTGCGCGTCCTGCACCGAGTCCCAGCGCTGCCTCGAGTGCGCCACCGTCTGCGAGTGCTGCGCGGACGTCTGCCCCAACCGCGCGAACCTCGCCATCCGGGTGCCCGGGCGGCGGATGCGCCAGATCGTGCACGTCGACGGCATGTGCAACGAGTGCGGCAACTGCGCGACCTTCTGCCCCTACGACAGCGCTCCCTACAGGGATAAGTTCACCCTCTTCTGGAGCGAGGCGGACTTCGCGGACAGCGGGAACGAGGGCTTCCTACTGCTTGACGCCGAACGCCAGCTCTACCGCGTGCGCCTCGATGGGCAGGTCGCGGATTACGCGGTGGGCGAGGAGGGCTGCGGCCTTCCCGACGAGATCCGCCAGCTGATCACGGCGGTGTGGGAGGGTTACCGCTACCTCTTCGGCCGCCAGACGGTCACGACGGCATAAAAACGACCCTCAAAGAGGGGCGGGGCGCGGCCCCGCCCCTTGAACGCTTTTCAACAGGAGGCTTTCATATGGCACTGCTCATTCAAAACGGCCGGGTGGTGACGCCCGAACGCACCTTCGCGGCGGACGTCCTCGTGCGGGATGGAAAGATCGCCGCCGTCGGGCCGGGCCTGCCCGCCGACGGGTGCGAAACCTACGACGCGGCGGGCTGCCTCGTCTTTCCCGGCTTCATCGACGCGCACACCCATCTCGACATGGATAACGGCGTCACGGCGACGGCGGACAACTTCGCCACCGGCACGCTGGCGGCGGTGTGCGGCGGCACGACGACGGTCGTCGACTTCGCGACGCAGGACAAGGGGGGCACCCTTGCCCGCGCGCTCGAGGCGTGGCACAAAAAGGCGGATGGAAAATCCTCCTGCGACTACGCCTTCCACATGGCGATCACCGACTGGAACCCTGCGGTGGCAGAGGAGATCGGGGAGATGGTGAAGGCGGGCGTGACCTCCTTCAAGCTCTACCTCGCCTACGACAACCTGCGCGTCACCGACGCCGAGCTCTACGAAATCCTGAAGAGGGTCGGGCAGGCGCACGGGATCATCGGGACCCACTGCGAAAACGGCGACCTCGTCAACGAGAAGGTCGCCGAGCTCCGCGCGGCGGGAAAGCTCGGGCCGCGGTACCACGCCCCCTCCCGGCCCGACTATGTCGAGGCGGAGGCGGTCGCGCGCTACTGCTACATCGCCGGGGCGGCGGGGGTGCCGGTCCACATCGTCCACCTGAGCACCCGCGCGGGGCTCGAGGAGGCGCGGCGCGCCCGCGCGCGCGGACAGAAGGTCTACCTCGAGACCTGCCCGCAGTACCTCGTCCTCGACGGGAGCCGGTATGACGCGCCCGGCTTCGAGGGGGCGAAATATGTCTGCTCGCCGCCGCTCAGAAGCCTCGACGACCAGGCGGCGCTGTGGGAGGCGATCCGAAACGGCGAGATCGACTCGATCTCCACCGACCATTGCAGCTATAACCTCGCGGGCCAGAAGGATTTGGGACGGGACGATTTCAGCAAAATCCCCAACGGCCTGCCCGGCATTGAGCACCGGCCCGCGGCGGTCTATACGGCGGGGGTCGCCGTCGGGCGGATGACGGAAAACCAGATGGCGGCGCTGCTTTCGGAGCACACGGCGCGGCTCTTCGGCATGTACCCGCGCAAGGGGGCGATCTCGGTGGGCGGAGACGCGGACATCGTGGTGTGGGACCCCGCCGCCCGCTGGACGATCTCCGCCAAGACCCAGCACCAAAACTGCGACTACACCCCCTACGAGGGGATGGAGGCGCGGGGCCGCGCGAAGGCGGTTTTCCTGCGCGGCGAGCTCGCGGCGGAAAACGGCGAGCCGGTCAAAGAGGTGCTGGGAACCTTTGTCGCGCGCGGTGTGAGCGAATACTATTGATGACACATAAAAGAGGAGGAGGCCCCCGGCCGGGGGCCTCCTCCTCTTTTATCCGTTACGGTTCCATCTTTGCGATCGCATCGAGGTCGCCTCGGTAGTCCACGTCGAGCAGCTCGCGGCGGTTGGCTGCCTCGACGACGCGCAGCAGCTCCGGGTGCGCGTCGATCACCGCGCCGCCCGATTTGCCCGGCGGCAGCGCCGCCAGCTCGCCAAAGAGGGCGCGCGGGAAAAAGACCGGGTTGCCGCGCTTGCCCCGGTGGCCGAGCGCGGCGATCGAGCCGGGGTGCGCCAGAAATTCCGCCCGCAGCGCCCCGATGCTCCGCGCGGTGAGCAGCGGCTGGTCACAGACCGAAAACATGCAGCCGACGGCTTCGGGGTCGACCGCCGCAAGCCCCTTGCGGATGGTGACCGCCATGTCGCCCGTCGTGTCGTCGTTTTCCACCACCGAATAGCCGAGCAGCGCGGCGGACACCGCCACCTGCGGGTAGCGGGTGACGACGATCACCTGCTGGAACAGCTCGCCGGGGAAGTTGCCGAGCACCACGTCGGCCATCGGGCGGCCGCCGAAATCGGCGAGCAGCTTGTTGTCGCGAAAACGCGTCGAACGGCCCGAGGCCAGGAAGATGCACGTCAGTTTCCGCGCGTCGCCCATATCGCGCCCTCCTTCTGCCGCCGGCGTTTTTGCCGGCCTCTCTGCTGACAGTATACCACGGCCCCGCCCGCGAAACAACTTCATTGTTTCGCAAAGCCGCCTGCGGCGGCTTCCGCCCGACAGAGCCGGACGGGGCGGGGCCTTCCCGCGCCCTGCGGCGCGTTTTATTTTTTGCGGCTGTAGGGGGTATCCTCGAGCGGGAGCCGGGTGCGGAATTTGCCGTCGAAGTTGTAGTAGGCCAGCTGGACGGCGGGCGCGGTTGGGATCGAAGCGATCTCGCCGATGCCCTTGGCGCCGCGTGCGAGCTCGGATTTGGCGGGCCCCTCGACGATGACCGCCTCGATGTCGGGGGTCTCGGTCGCCTTGAAGAGCCCGAGGGTGCCGAACTTGGCGGTGGGCCTGCCGTGGTCGAGCGGGTAGTCCTCGGTGAGCGCGTAGCCGAGGCTCATGACCACGCCGCCCTCGATCTGCCCCTCGACGCTCACCGGGTTGATCGCCTGGCCGACGTCGTGCGCGGCGATCACCTTGCGGATGCGGCCGTTCTCGTCGAGGTCGACGAGATGGGTCGCGTAGCCGTAGGCGACGTGGCTGACGGGGTTGGGCTTGTCGGAGCCCAGCTTATCGGTCACGCCGAGGTATTCCGCGGAAAATTCCCGGCCCTCGAGCGCGCCGAGGGAGGAATCCGCGAGCGCGGCTTTCAGTTGGAGCGCGGCCTGCCGCGCGGCCTCTCCGGTGAAGAGGGTCTGGCGGGAGGCGGTCGTGTTGCCGGCGTCGGGCGCGAGGGCGGTGTCGGGGGTCTGATAGGCCACCCGCTCGAGGGGGAGCCCGGTCACGTCGCAGACGATCTGGGTGACGACGGTGCCCATGCCCTGCCCGATGCAGGCGGCGGAGGTGTGGATCTGCACCCGGCCGTCCTTGATGAGCAGGCGGCAGCGCCCCGTGTCGGGGATGCCCACGCCGAGGCCGCTGTTCTTGATCGCGCAGGCGATGCCCGCCCTGGGGTGCGCGTCGTAGTAGGGCTTCACGGCCATCAGCGTCTCGACGGCGGCGGTCGTCTCGTCGGCAATCTGGCCGTTGGGGAGCACCTGCCCGGGCCGGATGGCGTTGCGGTAGCGGATCTCCCACGGGGAGATGCCCACTTTTTCGGCGAGCAGGTTGAGGTTGCACTCGGTGGCAAAGCAGCTCTGCGTCACGCCGAAGCCGCGGAAGGCGCCCGCGGGGGGATTATTGGTGTAGTAGGCCTTGCCGTCTATCTCGATGTCCTGGTAGTTATAGGGGCCCGCCGCGTGGGTGCAGGCGCGCTGGAGCACCGGCCCGCCCAGCGAGGCGTAGGCGCCCGTGTCGGAAATAAGCGTCGCCTTCATCGCGGTGAGATAGCCGTTTTCGTCGCAGGCGGTCGTGAACTCCATCTCAAAGGCGTGCCGCTTGGGATGGATGAGGATGCTCTCCTTCCGGGTCAGCGCGACCTTGACGGGGCGTTTGGCCGCCAGCGCGAGCAGGGCGGCGTGGTGCTGGACGCTCATGTCCTCCTTGCCGCCGAAGCCGCCGCCCACCATCCTGGCGACGACCCGCACCTTTTCGGGCGGCAGGCCGGTCGCCTCGGCGCACTCCTTCTTGGTCTGGTAGATGCCCTGGTCCGCCGAATAGATGACGACCCCGTCCCCGTCGGGCATCGCGAGCGCCGTCTCGGTCTCGAGGAAGGCGTGCTCGGTCGGCGGGGTGGAGTAGCGGGTGGTCACCACATATTTGGAGCGGCGGATCGCCTCGTCGGCGTTTCCGCGCACCAGATGCTCGTGGGCGAGCAGGTTGCCGGGAGTTTCCTCGTGTACGAGCGGCGCGCCGGGGGCCATCGCCTCGGCGGGGGAGAAGACGCCGGGCAGCTCCTCGTATTCCACCCTGACGAGGGCCTTCGCCCGTTCGAGCGTCTCACGGTCCTCGGCCGCGACGAGCGCGACCGCGTCCCCGAGGAAGTGGGTGATCCCGCCGACGGGGATGAGCACGTCGTAATCCTTCTTGAGATGGCCGACCTTGGGGTTCCCGGGCAGGTCGTCGGCGGTGAGCAGGGCGACGACGCCGGGCAGCGCCCGCGCCTCGGTCGCGTCGATCGAGAGGACCCGCGCGCGCGGATAGGCGCTGCGCACGGCGCTGCCGAAGCAGAGTCCTTCGACGCGCATGTCGTCGACATATTCCGCGTCGCCCACCGTCTTGGCGGGCGCGTCGACGCGGGGCAGGTTTTCGCCCACCCTGCCGGTGAAGGTGCAGGCGGGGGCGGGAGTACCCTCACGGAGGAGCTTCGCGGCCAGCAGCACCGCCTCCTCGATCTTTTTGTAGCCGGTGCATCGGCAGATGTTGTTTTTGAGCGCCTCCTTGACCTGCGCGCGGGTCGGGTCGGGCACGGCGTCGAGGAGGCCCTTGGCGCTCATGACCATGCCGGGGGTGCAGAAGCCGCACTGGACCGCGCCGCAGTGGGTGAAGGCGTAGGCGTAGACGTCCCGCTCGCGCGGGGTGAGCCCCTCGCAGGTGACGATCGATTTGCCGGCGCATTTGGAGGTCTTGAGCACGCAGGCCTTGGTGGCCTTGCCGTCCACCAGGATCATGCAGGTGCCGCAGGCGCCCTCCGAGCAGCCGTTTTTCACCGAGGTGAGCCCGAGCATCTCGCGCAGGAAGGTGAGGAGCTTTTCGTCCTTTTCGGAGACCACCTGTCTGCCGTTGACCGTCATTGTAACCATCGTACCGTCCTCCATCCGAATTCCGCTGAATGCCGAAAAATAAGTAATACTTTTATAAATCCACCCTAAGTTTATCATGCCGATGGTGGAAAAGCAATAGTCAATTTCGACAAATTCTAAAAAATTTTTAGGTAAAACAAAATTTTTTAAGAAAATCTATTGACTTGCCTTTTTCCTGTGCTATGATGGGGTTAAGAACAAAAGTCATACTTGCCCCGGAAGACCGTTTTAACAGGAGGAGAGCAGAGCATGGAACAGATCAAATGGGCGGCGAACCGGATGCCGAAGGGGGACGACCGGGAGCTGTCGGTCATGGCGCTCGAGAATGTGGCGAAGGCGCGCAGATTCCACCAGAGCTTCCCGCAGTATTCGGTGACGCCGCTGGCGCGGCTGGACCGGATGGCGGCGCAGCTCGGGCTGGGCGGGTTCTTCGTCAAGGATGAGTCCTACCGCTTCGGCCTCAACGCCTTCAAGGTGCTGGGCGGGTCGTTCGCGATGGCGCGCTATATCGCCGGGGAGCTCGGCCGGGACGTTTCGGAGATGACCTACGACTACCTCACCTCCCAAAAGCTGCGGGAGGAATTCGGGCAGGCGACCTTCTTCACCGCGACCGACGGCAACCACGGGCGGGGCGTCGCGTGGGCGGCCAACAAGCTCGGGCAGAAGGCTGTCGTACATATGCCGAAGGGGAGCACCAAAACCCGCTTCGACAACATCGCCAGAGAGGGCGCGCAGGTGACGATCGAAGAGGTCAACTATGACGACTGCGTGCGCATGGCGGCGGCGGAAGCCGCCGCGACCCCGCGCGGGGTGGTCGTACAGGACACCGCATGGGAGGGCTACGAGAAGATTCCGGCGTGGATCATGCAGGGCTACGGTACGATGGCGTCGGAGGCGGCCGAGCAGCTCCGCGAGGCGGGCGTCGACCGTCCGACCCACATCTTTATCCAGGCGGGCGTCGGCTCGCTGGCGGGCGCGGTCCAGGGCTACTTTGCAAACCTCTTCCCGGACAACACGCCGACAACGGTCGTCATGGAGGCGCAGGCCGCCGACTGCCTCTATAAGGGCGCGGTCGCGGCGGACGGCAAGCCGCGCATCGTGGGCGGCGATTTACAGACGATCATGGCGGGGCTCGCGTGCGGCGAGCCGAACACGATCTCGTGGGAGATCCTGCGCAACCACGCGAGCTTTTTCGTCTCCTGCCCCGATTGGGTCGCGGCCAAGGGGATGCGGATGCTCGGCGCCCCCTACAAGGGCGACCCGCAGGTCATCTCGGGGGAGAGCGGCGCGGTCGGCATGGGTCTGGCGGCGGCGCTGATGGAGGACAACACCTACCGCGAGCTGCGCGAGGCGATCGGGCTCGGGAAGGACTCGAAGGTGCTGATCTTCTCCACCGAGGGGGACACCGACCCGGAGAACTACCGGAAGGTCGTGTGGAACGGCGCGAACCCGTCCTATCAATAACGGCTTTCTTTTTTTGAAAGAAAGCCGGCAAAGAAACCGCTTCTCAGGATAAAACGTCTTGCGCCCTGCGGGGCGCGCGGCCCGGCCCCCCCCCCCCCCCCCCCCCCCCCGGCCCCCCCCCCCCCCCCCCCCCCCCCCCCCCCC
>NZ_JANFZX010000062.1:0-16136 GCF_024461615.1 Anaerotruncus sp. DFI.9.16 | reverse complement strand
AGGGTTCTTAGGCGGACTTTTGGTTCCTTTTCGTCCGTCCGAAAAGGAACCCGTGCCGCGCGGCGGAACGCGCTCGTGATTCTTGCCGCCCACGGGCGGCAATTCCCGTCTTAGCCCCGCCGGGCGCAGCGCGGCAAATCACCACCCCGAGACATGTCCCCGCCGGATGGCGCCGAAGATACGTTTTGTAATTCCGGGATGAGTTTTCTCCATATCGTATAAAAATTCCTTGGTCCACTGCCGTTCGGTGCACCCGTCGACGGGGCATTTGCTTTTGACGACGGGGAGTCCGGCGCGGTTCACCGCGTTGCGGACCTCCCGCTCGGTGGCGAAGATGAGCGGGCGGATCATCGTGAGGTCCTTGCGGGAGAGGTAGGAGACGGGGGAAAAGCAGCCGATCCGCCCCTCGTTGAAGAGGTTCATCAGAAAGGTCTCCACCGCGTCGTCGAAGTGGTGGCCGAGCGCGATCTTGTTGCAACCGTTCGCCTTGGCGGTGTCGTGCAGCACCCCGCGGCGCATCCGCGCGCAGAGGCTGCAGGGGTTGGATTCGCTTCGCTCGCCGAAGATGATCTGCCCGATGTCGGTGCGGCGCAGGATGTATTCGACGCCGAGCGAGCCGCACAGGTCGGCGATGGGGGAGAAGTCGCCCTCCTCGCCGTTGAAGCAGTTGTCAAGGGTGACCGCCTTGAGGGTGAAATCGATGCCGATGAACCGCCGCACCCCGGCCAGTCCGGCGAGCAGCGCGACGGAATCCTTGCCGCCCGACACGCCGACGGCGACCGTGTCGCCGTCCTCAATCATCCGGTATTCCTCCACCGCGCGGCGGATGTAGCCCATGATCTCCTGCATAAAAGCCTCCGTTACAGTTTTGATGGAAAAGCGAGCGCCCGGCCGCGGCCGGGCGCAGATGGTTCGGAAGGGGAATTTCAGCCCTCCGCCGGTTCGACGTGGAAGCGCACCCGGTCGGTGTAGCCCTTTTCGCGCATGGCGGCGTTGAGCTCGGGCCAGCGGCCGCTCATGTGGAGGATGACCAGCCCGTTTACCCGGTCGATGCCCCAGCTCGTGATGGTGTCGGCGCCCTTGACGCCGCGGCGGGCCTCGAGGAACTCGACGATCTCGTCGAGCTCGGCGGCGCTGCGCCCGGCGCTCTTATAGGTGACGGGGCAGGTCCTGCCGTGGTAGGCGGTGGTGAGCTGGGCGACCAGCGCGGGGGTGACGCCGCCCTCGGGAGTCTGCCAGAGGACGAGGCCGCGCCGGTCGTCGGTGAATTCCAGCCCGCCGTATTCGCTGCGCGACAGGCGGGGGGAGAGAAAGTTATAGTAGTCGCGCGCCGCGCTCTCGGGGGAATCGGGGTCCTCCAGCGCGGCCCACAGGGCGACGGTCTGGGGGAAAAGCAGCTCGGTCAGCCGGTCCATCGTCCCGCCGGGCGCGGTATAATACTGGTCCATGTGGCGGATGATCAGGTAGGACTGCCCCTCGGCGAAGCCCTCCGCGCGGACGGCGCTCGTAAAGAGGTGCAGGCGCGCCTGCCCCGGGAAATCGAGGTAGAGGTTGACGCCGGTGATGCTGCTCGGCGGCGTGACGCCCTCGGGGAAGGCGGCGGCCTCGCGCAGCAGGTCGGCGGCCTGCCTGGACAGGTCGGGATCGGTCACCGTGTTGACCGTCTCCTCGTCCCCCTTCCAGAGGGAGGCCTCGAGCAGGACGGGCAGCTCGGCCGGAGCCACGGGGATGGCGGGGGTCGTCTCGTCCGGCTGGGGGGAGGCTTCGTCGATCGGCTTGAGCAGCCGGTCGGCAAAGACCGGGACGGCGAGCCCGGCGCAGATCGCCAGCGCCAGTAGCAGGCAGAGACCTCTCTTCATAACGGCACACATCCTTTTAGCCAGATTCTTTCATGGAAGAAGTGGCGGAAAAGCAGGGATTTCCTGCCGGGATTTTCAATTTTTTTCTTTTTTGTCCTTTTCGCGCTCGGGCGGCTCCTCGGGAGGGAGGCGTTCGGCGCGGATGCGGGCGATGCGCCGCTCCTCGACGAGCAGGACGGTGAACTGGACGCCCTCAAGCTGAACGGAGGGGTGCTCGCCCGGTTCAGGCAGGCGGCCGAGGGCCTCGGTGATCAGGCCGCCGATCGTGTCGTAGTCGGTGTCCTCGTCGAACTCGACGTCGAAGAGCCGCTCGACGTCGTCGATCGCGACGGTGCCGTCAATCGACCAGCAGTTGTCCGAGAGCTGGGAGATCTCCTCCTCCTCGTCGTCGTACTCGTCCTGGATGTTGCCGACGATCGATTCGAGCAGGTCCTCCATCGAGACGATGCCCGCCGTGCCGCCGTATTCGTCGACGGCGACGGCGACCATGACCTTCTTCTGCTTGAACTGCGCGAAGAGGTCGACGCAGCTCATGTTCTCGGGCACGAAGAGGGCGGGGCGCATATATTTCTGGGCGTCGAACGCCGCGTCCTCCCCCTTTCCGATGAGGCGGAGCAGGTCCTTGACGTAGATGATGCCCATGATGTCGTCGATGTCGTCGTCGTAGACGGGGATGCGCGAAAAGCCCGTCTCGACGGCCAGGTCCGCGATCTCCTCGAGGGAGGCGGTCTTGGGCACGGCGGTCATGTCGGTGCGGTGGGTCATGACCTCCGAGACGCTGCGGTCGTCGAACTCGAAGATGTTGTTGATCATGTCCTTCTCGCTCTGTTCAATCGCGCCCTTTTCGCTGCCCACATCGACCATCATGCGGATCTCCTCCTCGGTGGCCTCCTCGGGCTCCTCGCCGGCGCGCACGCCGAACAGGCGCGCCAGCCCGCGGGCGAGCGCACCGTTCAGGAGCACGAAGGGGCGCATGACGCAGGCGACGAACCAGCACAGCCGCGCGAGCGCGGCCGAGACCCCCTCGGGATGGCGGCAGGCCACCCGGTAGGGGAGAAGCGCGCAGAGCACGTTGAGCAGGAGCACGGTCAGCAGGAAGCCGACGAAGGAAAAGGCGTAGTAAAGCGGCCGGCTGAAGGAAAGCGAGCGGACGAGCCAGGTCAGCGGGACGAGGGCGAGGGGATAGGTGAAGAGCGCCGCGGCCACCGTGCAGGCGAAGCGCGCGAGCTCGACGCCGTCGAGGAAGGCGGCGGGGCGTTCAAGCAGCCGCGCGATGAACCGCTCCCCGCCGCGTTCGGAGGAAGCCATCTTCTTCACGCTGCTGTCCCGCAGCTGGGTGAGGGCGGTGCGCCCGGCGGTCAGCAGGGAACTGAGCAGGATGAGGAGCAGGAAGATCACGATACTGGGATAGGGGTCCATGTTGTTCATTCCTCCAATTTGCGCCGCGCGGATGGACGATTGTTTCCGCTCCGGCACTGCTACCATAAATATAAACATTTTTCCGGACAATGTCAATTTGAAGCCCGCCCGCGGGAAGGAAAAAATCCCCGGAAAATGCGGCTTTGGAGCCCGCCTTTGGGGAAAAGCGGGGGGCGGCACCGGAATTTCCACATACGGGAGCCCCAAACGGGATGGATTTTGCCGTAAAATTGACAAAACAGTCACAATTTTCTGGGTTCTGTTATTTACAAGGCGCGGCAAAAATGATAAACTCAATAAGGATAGGGACAAGGGGCTTTTGCGCCCTTTCGGGCCCGTTCGGAATATCCAATTTATTAGCGATCGCTAATTTATCATTAGGAGGAAGATGCAACATGGCAAGAAACAAACTCACCATGGACGGCAATACCGCGGCAGCGCATGTCAGCTATGCGTTTACCGAGGTAGCGGGGATCTACCCGATCACGCCGTCCAGCCCGATGGCCGACTACGTCGACCAGTGGGCCGCCGCAGGCCGTAAGAATATCTTCGGCACCACCGTCAAGGTCATGGAGATGCAGTCCGAGGCGGGCGCGGCGGGCACCGTGCACGGCTCGCTGGCCGCCGGCGCCCTGACCACCACCTATACCGCCTCCCAGGGCCTGCTGCTCATGATCCCCAACATGTATAAGCTCGCCGGCGAACTGCTGCCGGGCGTCTTCCATGTTTCGGCCCGTACCGTCGCCACCCACGCGCTGAACATCTTCGGCGACCACTCCGACGTCTACGCCTGCCGCCAGACCGGCTTCGCGATGCTCGCCGAGAGCAACCCGCAGGAGGTCATGGACCTGGGCGCCGTGGCGCACCTGGCCGCCATCAAGGGCCGCGTCCCCTTCATCAACTTCTTCGACGGCTTCCGCACCTCCCATGAGATCCAGAAGATCGAGGTCTGGGACTACGACGACCTGGCCGGGATGGTCGACATGGACGCGGTCGAGGCCTTCCGCAAACGCGCGCTCAACCCCGAGCGCCCGGTCATGCGCGGCTCCCACGAGAACGGCGACATCTTCTTCCAGCACCGCGAGGCCTGCAACAAGTTTTATGACGAGCTGCCGGCCGTGGTCGAGGAGTACATGGGCAAGGTCAACGCCAAGCTCGGCACCGACTACAAGCTCTTCAACTACTACGGCGCCCCCGACGCCGAGCGGGTCATCATCGCGATGGGCTCGATCTGCGACGTGGCCGAGGAGGTCATCGACTACCTGACCGCCGCCGGCGAGAAGGTCGGCCTCATCAAGGTCCGCCTCTACCGCCCCTTCGTCCCCGCCAAGCTGATCGAGGCGATCCCGGCCACCGCCAAGAGCATCGCCGTCCTCGACCGCACCAAGGAGCCCGGCTCCCTGGGCGAGCCGCTCTACCTCGACGTCATCACCGCCCTCTCCGAGTGCGGCGTGTCGGGCAAGACGGTCATCGGCGGCCGCTACGGCCTCGGCTCCAAGGACACCCCGCCCTCCAGCGTCTTCGCCGTCTTTGACGAGCTGAAGAAGGACTCCCCCAAGAAGCACTTCACCATCGGCATCACCGACGACGTTACATACACCTCGCTCGAGGAGAACAACTTCGCGAACACCGCGGCCAAGGGCACCATCGAGTGCAAGTTCTGGGGCCTCGGCGGCGACGGCACCGTCGGCGCGAACAAGAACTCGATCAAGATCATCGGCGACCACACCGACAAGTATGTGCAGGCGTACTTCCAGTACGACTCCAAGAAGACGGGCGGCATCACGATCTCCCACCTGCGCTTCGGCGACGAGCCGATCCGCGCGCCCTACTACATCAACAAGGCCGACTTCGTGGCCTGCCACAACCCCTCCTACGTCGTCAAGGGCTACAAGATGGTCCGCGACGTGAAGCCGGGCGGCGTCTTCCTCATCAACTGCCAGTGGACCCCCGAGGAACTCAACACCCACATGCCCGCCGAGGCCAAGCGCTACATCGCCAAGAACAACATTCAGCTCTACACCGTCAACGCGATCGACCTCGCGATCAAGATCGGCATGGGCAAGCGCACCAACACCATCCTGCAGGCCGCGTTCTTCGCGCTCGCGAAGGTGCTGCCGATCGACGAGGCCGTCGACTATATGAAGAAGGCGGCATACAAGTCCTACTCCAAGAAGGGCGAGGATGTCGTCAACATGAACTACGCGGCGATTGACGCGGGCGTTTCGGCGTTCGTCAAGATCGACGTCCCGGCCGACTGGGCGAATGCCAAGGACGAGGCCGAGGCGGCTCTGCCCGAGGGCAAGAAAGAGCTCGTCACGATGGTCCACGACATCATGGAGCCCGTCTCCAAGATGAACGGCGACAGCCTGCCGGTCTCCACCTTCGTCCCCCACGCGGACGGCACCTTCGAGCAGGGCGCTTCCGCCTACGAGAAACGCGGCGTCGCGGTGTCGGTGCCCGAGTGGCTGCCGGAAAACTGCATCCAGTGCAACCGCTGCTCCTATGTCTGCCCGCACGCGACCATCCGCCCGTTCGCGCTGAGCGCCGACGAGGCCGCGAAGGCCCCCGCGCAGACCAAGTACACCGCCAAGATGACCGGCGCGCCCGACTACAAGTTCACGATCGCCGTCTCCCCGCTCGACTGCATGGGCTGCGGCGTCTGCGTCAGCGTCTGCCCGGCCAAGGAGAAGGCGCTGGTCATGAAGCCGCAGGAGAGCCAGTCCGCCCAGCAGGAAGTCTTCGACTTCATGGTCGCGAACATCTCCAAGAAGCCCGGCATGCCCGCCGACGAGACCGTCAAGGGCAGCCAGTTCAACCAGCCGCTGCTTGAATTCTCCGGCTCCTGCGCGGGCTGCGCCGAGACCTCCTATGCCCGCCTGATCACCCAGCTGTTCGGCGAGCGGATGTACATCTCCAACGCGACCGGATGCTCCTCCATCTGGGGCGGACCGGCCGCCACCAGCCCGTACACCGTCAACAAGGACACCGGCCGCGGCCCGACCTGGGCGAACTCCCTGTTTGAGGACAACGCCGAGCACGGCTTCGGCATGTACATCGGACAGAAGACCATCCGCGACCGCCTGGCCGCGAAGACCCGCGCGCTCATCGAGGTGCCCCACACCTGGGCCCCGCTGAAGGAAGCCGCGCAGGCGTGGCTCGACACGATGGACGACGGCAAGGCCAACGCCGCCGCCACCGAGAAGTATGTGGAAGCCCTGCAGGGCGGCCTGATGAGCGTGGACGACTGCCTCGCCTTCATCGAGACCCCCGCGAGCAAGGAGATCTTCGGCGACAAGCACGCCGAGATGCATGAGCACATGAAGGCCCTCAAGGCGTCGGGCGCGGCCCACTGCGACTGCGAGGCCTGCACGCTGACGGCTGAGATCCTGGCCGAGAAGGAATACCTCGCCAAGAAGTCCGTCTGGATCTTCGGCGGCGACGGCTGGGCGTACGACATCGGCTACGGCGGGCTCGACCACGTGCTCGCTTCGGGCGAGGACGTCAACGTCATGGTCTTCGACACCGAGGTCTATTCCAACACCGGCGGCCAGGCGTCCAAGTCCTCCAACATCGGCCAGGTGGCGCAGTTCGCCGCGGCCGGCAAGGCGATCGCCAAGAAGAGCCTCGCCGAGATGGCCATGTCCTACGGCTATGTCTACGTCGCGCAGATCTCGATGGGCGCCGACATGAACCAGACGATCAAAGCGATCGCCGAGGCCGAGGCCTATCACGGCCCCTCCCTCATCATCGGCTACGCCCCCTGCGAGATGCACAGCATCAAGGGCGGCATGACCAACTGCCAGACCGAGATGAAGAAGGCCGTCGACGCGGGCTACTGGAACATGTTCCGCTTCAACCCCGCGCTCAAGGCGGAGGGCAAGAACCCGTTCACGCTCGACAGCAAGGCGCCGACCGCGAGCTACAGGGACTTCATCATGAACGAGGCCCGGTACTCCTCGCTGACCCGCTCCTTCCCCGACCGTGCGGAGACCCTCTTCGACGAGGCGGAGAAGTCCGCCGCCGCGCGCTACCAGCACCTGCTCAAGCTCCAGCAGCTCTACGCGGAATAATCCGACGTGCAAAAGCCCCGCGCCTTACGGCGCGGGGCTTTTTTTCGCCGCGCGGCTCAGGAGGGCGGGGCTCCCGAATCCTCGACGATGCGCCCGTCGATGATGCGGATGAGCCGCCCGGCCGCGGAGGCGATGCGGTCGTCGTGGGTGATGAGGATGACGGTGCGCCCCTCGGCGTGCAGCTCGTGGAGGATGTCCATGACCTGCGCGCCCGAGGCGGAGTCGAGGTTGCCGGTCGGCTCGTCCGCGAGGATGATGGGGGGCTTCGCGGCGATCGCGCGGGCGATCGCGACCCGCTGCTGCTGCCCGCCCGAAAGCTGGGCGGGGTAGTGGTGCATCCGGTTGCCCACCCCCACCCGCTCGAGCGCGGAAACGGCCAGCTCGCCGCGCTCGCGGCGGGGGATGCCGCGGTAGATGAGCGGCAGCTCGACGTTTTCCAGCGCGGTCAGGCTGGGGATGAGGTTGAAGCCCTGGAAGATGAAGCCGATCCGCCGGTTGCGGATGCCGGCGAGAGAGGCCTCGGGGATGTGGGCGACGTCCTCCCCGTCGAGGAAATAGATCCCGCCGTCGGGCAGGTCGAGGCAGCCGAGCATGTTCATAAGGGTCGATTTGCCCGACCCCGACTGCCCGACGATCGCCACGAACTCCCCCGCCTCGATCGAGAGGGAGACGCCGCCGAGTGCGCGCACCTCGTTGTCGCCGGCGTTATAAATTTTGCACAGGTCCCGCAGTTCCACAAGCGGCATAACAAATCCCCCGCAGACGTTTTTTCTTATTGTCTGCGGGGGAGGCTTTTTTATGCGGTTTTTTAACGCAGGACGAGGATCGCCGCGCCGTAGGGGGGCAGCAGGCCGCCGGCGCCGAGACTGCCGTAGAGGACCGCCGCGTCCTTGAACTCCATCGGGAGGACGGCCGGCTGCTCCGAGGGGGTGCGGTTGACGGCGACGTAGTAGCTTTCGCCGCCGCAGTCGCGCAGGAAGGAGACGACCTCGGGGGTGAAGGAGACGGCGCTGAAGCTGCCGGAGGAGAGCGCCGGGCATCCCGACCGGATCGCGCCGAGGGTGCGGAAGAACTGGATGAGCTCGGGGTCCTCGCGGCCCCACGGGTAGCAGGTGCGGTTGAAGGGGTCCTTGTAGCCGTAGAGGCCGGCCTCGTCGCCGTAATAGAGGCAGGGCACGCCGGGCAGCATGTACTGGATGACCGACGCGAGCATGAAGAGCTTTTTGCCGAGCGCGTATTTTTCCGGGCTCAGCGTGTTGTTGTGTGCCTGCCAGTCGCGCCCGCCCGAGATCGGCTCGCCCGCCAGCGCGGTGATCGCCCGCTCGATGTCGTGGGTGGACAGGGAGTTCATCAGCACGTCGAGCACCGGCTTGGGGTAGTGCTCGAGGATGGAGAGCAGGGTGGAGTAGAGGCGGTTGCAGTCGCCGTGGCGGACGTAGGCGATGATCGCGTCGCGGAAGGGGTAGTTCATGACCGAGTCGAGCTGTCCGCCGAGGAAATAGCGCCGGCGGATGCCGTAGGCGACCTTGGTGGAGGCGTCCTCCCACACCTCGCCGATGACGGCGGCGTCGGGGTCGGCGCCCTTGACGCAGGCGGTGACCCGATCGAGGAACTCGTCGGGCAGTTCGTCCGCCACGTCGAGCCGCCAGCCCGAGATGCCGTCCGCAAGCCATTTGCGCAGCACCCCGTTTTCGCCGCAGATGAACTCGCCGTAGGAGGGGTCGCGCTCGTTCAGGTTGGGCAGCTCCTGGAACCCCCACCAGCTCTGGTAGCCGTTGGGGTAGTTGGTGAACTCATACCAGCTCCGGTAGGGGCTCTGGGGGTCGTTGTAGGCCCCGCCGTTCCCGTAGCGGCGCTTTTTGTTGAAGTAGACGCTGTCCGCGCCGGTGTGGTTGAAGACGCCGTCGAGGATGACGCGGATGCCGAGCGCCTTCGCGCGGGCGCACAGCTCCCGGAGGTCCTCCTCGGTGCCGAGCAGCGGGTCGATCCGGAGGAAATCCGCGGTGTTGTAGCGGTGGTTGGAGTGCGCCTCGAAGATGGGGTTCAGGTAGATCGTGCCGACCCCCATGCTTTTGAGGTAGGTCAGCTTCTGGGTGATGCCCCGCAGGTCGCCGCCGAAGTAGTCGGAGTTGGTCACCTCGCCGCCCGGGTCGGGCAGGTATTCGGGCAGCTCGTACCAGTCGCGGTGAAGCCGCCGGTCGGAGGGCACGCCGCTCTTGGGCCCGCCCGACGCGCAGAAGCGGTCGGGGAAGATCTGATAGAGGATGCCGTTCCTCATGAATTCGGGCGCGCGCATCGCCTTGTCGTAGACGGTGAGCTGCCACATCTCCCCGCCCTGCGGCAGCAGCACGCCGAAGCCGTCCTGGTCGCGGGCGATGCGCATCTTTCCGTTGACCCCGGCAACCTCGAAGAGGTAGAAATAGAGCTGCGGGTCGGGGGAATAGAAGATGCAGGTGTAGGAGCAGCTCACCCCGTCGCTCGCCTCGTAGTGCATGGGGATGCGCTCGGGGGAATCCCAGCGGTCCGCCTTGTAGACGAGCAGCGCGGGCTCGCGCAGCTGGTAGGAGATCGGCAGGAAGACGCGGAAGGTGACGACGTCGTCCGTGGGGACCGCCCCGAAGGGGGTTTTGCAGCGGTCGTCGCGGCTGTCGAAGAGAAAGGTACTCACGAGATCAACTCCGATACAGATTGAATCAGGCTGCCAAAAAACTTTTGACAGCCTGACCGGATGACATGGAAAGCGGGGGCGCGGAAGGCGCTCAGAGCGACCAGATGTCGTGCGCGTACTCCTCGATCGCGCGGTCGGCGCAGAAATAGCCGGACGCGGCGATGTTGTGGAGCGACATCTCCTGCCACCTGGTGGTATCCTGGTAGAGGCGGGAGGCCTCTTGCTGGATGCCGCAGTAGGCGTCGAAGTCGGCGAGCACCATGTAGGGGTCGTCGTAGCGCAGGGAATTGGCGATGGTGGGGAACTGCTGGCCCGCCAGCCCGGAGGCGAGCAGGTCGATCGCGCGGCGCAGGCGCTGGTCGCGGTTGTAGTACTCGGCGGGGTTGTAGCCGGCGGCCTTGAGGTCGGCGGCGCGCTCGGCGGTCATGCCGAAGATGAGGATGTTGTCCTTGCCGACCCGTTCGCCGATCTCGACGTTCGCGCCGTCGAGGGTGCCGAGGGTAATCGCGCCGTTGAGCATGAGCTTCATGTTGCCGGTGCCGCTCGCCTCGGTGCCGGCGAGGGAGATCTGCTCGGAGATCTCCGAGGCGGGCATGAGCAGCTCGGAGATGGTGACGCTGTAGTTTTCGAGGAAGACGATGCGCAGCTTGCCGCGCACCGCGGGGTCCGCCTCGATCACGTCGCGCAGGGTGCAGATAAACTTGATGATCTGCTTGGCGAGGAAGTAGCCGGGGGCCGCCTTGGCGCCGAAGATGTAGGTCTTGGGCAGGAAGGGGGCGTTCGGGTGGTCCTTGAGCCAGAAGTACTCGTTCAGGATGTGCAGCGCGTTCAGGTGCTGCCGCTTATACTCGTGCAGGCGCTTGACCTGCACGTCGAAGACCGAGTCGGGGTCGAGCGCGACGCCGGAGGTCTCGAGCACGTATTTGGAGAGCCGCTCCTTGTTCTCCCGCTTGACGGCGGCGAGCCGTTCGAGCACCGCCTTGTCGGTGGAAAACTTGTCGAAGCGTTTCAGGTGGGACATGTCGGTGAGCCAGCTGTCGCCGATCGTGTCGCAGAGGAGCTTTGTGAGTCCGGGATTGGACTGGTAGAGCCAGCGCCGGGAGGCGATGCCGTTGGTGACGTTCTTGAACTTGTAGGGGGTGAGGTGGTAATAGTCGCGGAAGACGCTGTCCCGGAGGATCTGGGAGTGCAGCTTGGAGACGCCGTTGACGCTGTGGGAGGCGATGACGGCGAGGTTGGCCATGCGCACCTGGAAGTCGTAGACCACCCGCATGCGGTCGATGTCGTAGGGGTCGTAGTGGTAGACGTCGCGCAGCTCGGCGCAGAAGCGGCGGTCGATCTCCTGAACGATCTGGTAGATGCGGGGCAGCAGGTTGCGGAAGATGTCCTCGTTCCACTTTTCAAGCGCCTCGGCCATGACGGTGTGGTTGGTGTAGGCGAAGGTGCGCACAACGATGTCCCAGGCGCGCTCCCACTCGTAGCCGCAGTCGTCGAGCAGCACCCGCATCAGCTCGGGGATGGCGAGGGCGGGGTGGGTGTCGTTGATCTGGATGGCGTTCTTTTCGCCGAAGTTGTCGAGCGTGCCGTAGAGGGAGAGGTGCCGGCGCACGATGTCGGAGATCGAGGCGGCGGTGAGGAAATACTGCTGCTTGAGGCGCAGCATCTTGCCCTCGGCATGGTTGTCGTTGGGGTAGAGCACCTTGGAGATCGCCTCGGAGGCGGAGGCGGCGCCCATCGAATTGACGTAGTCGCCGCGGTTGAAGGCCTCCATGTCGAAGCCGGGGCTCTGCGCCTTCCACAGGCGCAGCACCGCGATGCCCTCGCTCTGGAAGCCGGTGACGTACATGTCGTGGGGGACGGCGTAGACCGTCTGGTAGTCGACGTGGTTGACCCAGTGATGGCCGCCTTCCCAGCCCTCCTCGATGCGCCCGCCGAACTTGATCGGCACGGTGCGGTCGGGCTTCTTCTTGAGCCAGACGCTGCCGCCCGGCAGCCAGTAGTCGGGCGTCTCGGTCTGCCAGCCGTCGATGATCCGCTGCTTGAAGATGCCGTACTCGTAGAGGATCGAGTAGCCCATGGCGGGCAGGTTCTCGGTGGCCATCGCGTCGAGGTAGCAGGCGGCGAGGCGGCCCAGGCCGCCGTTGCCGAGGCCCGCGTCCGGCTCGAGCGCGTACATCTTTTCGATGTCGACCTCCAGCTCCTCGAGGGCGGCGGTCATCGCGTCCTGGATGCCGAGGTTGTAGAGGCTGTTCTTGAGGGAGCGGCCCATCAAAAACTCCATGCAGAGATAATAGACCTTCTTCTCCGCGCGGGCGTTGTTGTGGGCGTTGAAGATCTTGTACTTTTCGCTGAGGATCTCGCGGGTGACGCGGCAGAGCGCCTCGTAATAGACCTCGTCGGAGGCGTGCTCCGGCTCGATGAGCATGTCGCTCTTGAAGGTGTCCAGGAGGAGGTCCTTGAGGACCTCCTTGGTGTAGTGCTTGCTGATGTTCATGATACCCTCCTAATACTCGGTGCGGCAGGTGCGGGCCGGCCTTTTATGCGGCAATCAGGCGGCGTGGCAGCGCTTTGACGCGCTGGCGCTTTACCCTTGTATAAAACTGGATAATTACACTTCATTATACCCTAAAACGCCGCGCCATGCAAGCGATGGGGCGTAAAAACGCGGGATTCGGCAAAAACCTCCAGTAAGGGATGGAAAAACCAAAGAAACTCGGAAAATTTGTACGGGCTCTTTATTCGCGGCGGGAAATGCGATATAATATGAAAGATAACAGCAAGTATGGGAGGTTATCGGACCATGAATACCATCAACCGCGTCAGGATTACGATCAACGGCGTGCACTATACGATCTCCACGTCGGAACCGGAGGAATACGTGCTCGGGCTCGCGCAGGAGCTGGACGAGCAGATCAAGGGGATTCTGGAGAAGAACCCGAGCATCTCCTTCAACGACGTGATGGTGCTCTGCGCCATCAACTATATCGACGCCTACAAGCGCAGCGAGGAGAACGCCGACCGCATGCGCACCCAGATTTCGGAGTACCTCGAGGACGCCGCCAAGGCGCGCATCGAGCTCGACGAGGTCAAGCGGGAGAACGCCCACCTGCGCCGCCAGCTCGACGGGCAGGAGATGAAGGGCCAGACCAAGCTGGACGTGAAATGAGCCGCCTGCCGGAGGTGCTCGCGCCCGCCGGGAACCCGGCGGCGCTTGAAGCGGCCGTCCTCTGCGGGGCGGACGCGGTCTATCTCGGCGCCGGGGCGTTCAACGCCCGCCGCGGCGCCGAAAATTTTACCCTGGAGCATCTGGCGGACACCGTCCGCCGCTGCCACATCCGGGGCGTCAGGGTCTACCTGACGCTCAATATCGTCGTGCGCGAGGATGAGATCCCGCAGTTTCTCTCCGACGCCGAGGCCGCCTGCGCGGCGGGGGTCGACGCGGTCATCGTGCAGGACGCGGGCGCGGCGGCGCTGCTGCGCCGGTGCGCGCCGTCGCTTCGGCTGCACGGCTCTACCCAGATGGTGGTGCACAACGTCGAGGGGGCCAAAATGCTCGAGGAGATGGGCTTTTCCCGCGTCGTGCTGGCCCGCGAGTGCTCGAAGGAGGAGATCGGGGAGATTATCCGCTCGACCTCCCTCGAGGTGGAGACCTTCGTGCATGGCGCGCTGTGCATGTCGGTGTCCGGCCAGTGCTATATGAGCGCGGTGCTCGGCCAGCGCAGCGGCAACCGCGGCCTCTGCGCCCAGCCCTGCCGTCTGCCCTGCAAGGCGGGGAACAGCGAACACGCCCTCTCCTTAAAGGATATGAGCATCATCGGGCGGGCGGGGGAGCTTCGGGAGCTCGGCGTGTCCGCCCTCAAGATCGAGGGGCGGATGAAGCGCCCCGAATATGTCGCGGCCGCCGTCACCGCCTGCCGCAAGGCGCTGGCGGGGGAACCGGTCGACTTGGAAACGCTACAATCTGTATTTTCACGCAGTGGATTTACAGACGGTTATTTCGAGGGGCGCCTCGGCGCGGAGATGTTCGGCATCCGCCAGAAGGAGGACGTCACCGCGGCGGCGGGGGTGCTCGGCGGGCTGGAGACCCTCTACACCGACCCGCGCAAGCAGGTGCAGAAGGTGGAGACGGATTTCCGCTTCACGATGAAGGCGGGGGAGCCCGCGCGTCTCGTCGTGACCGACGGGGACGGCAACATTTCCGAAGCCGCGGGGGAGATCCCTCAGGCGGCGGTCAACCGCCCCACCGATCCGGAGCGCGCGGCGGCGAGCCTCTCCAAGACGGGCGGGACTCCCTACCATGTCCGTAGCGTTTCCTGCGAGATCGGGGAAGGGCTGATGCTGCCCGCCTCGGCGGTCAACGCCCTACGCCGCGAGGCGCTCGGGAAACTCGACGGGCTGCGCGGAAAAACCCGCGCCATCCCCTTCGACCGCGCAAGCGCGGGCGCGCCGCGCGGACACGCGCCCGCGCCGCTCCCGGCGCTGCGGGTGCGCGCCTACAGCGCGCGGCAGCTCTCGCCCGAACTGCTCGAGAGGGCGGAGCTCGTCACGCTGCCGGTGCCCGAGCTTGTGAAGCTCTGTGAAAACGGCGCGCCCGCGTATGCGGACAAGCTGTGCGCCGGGCTGCCGCGCATCCTCTTTTCGGGAGGGGAGGCGCTGGAAAGGCAGCTCTCGCTGCTGCGGGAGAGGGGAATACGCCACGCGGCTGTGGGAAACCCCGGCGCGGTAAAAATTGCCGGGGCGGCGGGCTTTATGCTGCACGGGGAGCCGTTTTTCAACGCGATGAACTCCTACGCGGCCGAAACGCTCGCCGGCTGGGGGCTTTGCGACCTGCTGCTCTCCTTCGAGGCGACGCTCGACATGGCGAAAAGGATTCAATCCCCCATCCCGCTCGGGCTGACCGCCTACGGGCGTCTGCCCCTCATGACGGTTCGCAACTGCCCGGTGAAGTCGTTCGTGGGCTGCGCGCGTTGTAAGAAGGGGGAGAACTTCCTGACCGACCGCCGGGGGGAGATCCTCTATACGAGCTGCGCCTACGGGTGCAGTGAAATCCTCAATCCCGTCCCGCTCTTCATGGGGGACCGGCTTTCGGAGCTGCGGGGGCTCGACTTCATCGAGCTGCGCTTTTCCACCGAGAGCCCGGAGGAGTGCGGGAAACTGTTTGAAACCTACCGCTCCGGCGGGGAATTCCATGGGAAATTCACGCGGGGGTTGCTCTACAAGACGGTACTATAGGAGGACTGCCATATGCTGAAACTCAAACGCCTGCGCCCGTCGGCGCGGATCCCCGCGAACGCCACGCCGGGCAGCGCGGGCTACGACCTCTGCGCCGACCTCGACTCCCCGGTGACGATCCCCGCCCGCCGGACGGTCAAGATCCCGACCGGCCTGGCCATGGCGATCGAGCCGGGTTACGCGGGCTTTGTCTTCGCGCGCAGCGGGCTTGGCATCAAGCACGGCATCGTGCCCGCCAACTGCGTCGGCGTGATCGACAGCGACTACCGGGGCGAGGTGATCGTGGGGCTTTATAACCACACCGACGAGCCCTTCGTCGTCGAACCGGGCGACCGCATCGCCCAGCTCGTGCTGCTGCCGGTGCATACCCCCGAGATCGAGGAGTGCGCCGAGCTCGGCGAGACCTCGCGCGGCGAAGGCGGGTTCGGGTCCACCGGGAGGTAGACTTTTTTGCCGCTTCCCGGCGGGGATTATTCTTGGACTTGCCGCTCATGGAGCGGCGGAGCCGCCGGGTCCCGCCCCGGGGTGGGCTTGGATTTTCCGCTCAGTGAGCGGCGGAGTTTGTCGGTAGTCGACCGGCAGCGATCCCTCAGGCTTTTCCGCCCAGCGGGCGGAGGGCTTTTGTTCGCGCCCCTTCGAGGCGCTTTTAATGAGCCGCCTTCGGCGGCGGGGATTGCCGGGTCCCGCCCCGGCAGGCGGCCCCATTTCTTGTACGGGCAAGAAATGGGGAAAAGAAGCCGCAAGGGGAGAACCCCTTGACCCCCGCGCCGCCTCCGGTTGGCCTGCGGCCAAAGTCGGCGACGCCATGTTCACGGATGAACGAACGAGTTTACAGCATCCCGCCAGCCGCCGCGCCGCGGGCGCAATGCCTCTGCCGGCGAGTCT